>JBILYM010000215.1:0-4191 GCA_044377725.1 Phycisphaerales bacterium | reverse complement strand
CCAAGCCCATTGCGATTGACGGCAGTGAAGAGGAATGGCCCGCCACGCTCAAGGCGCTGAAATCCATAGTCCCCGGGCATGCTGTCCGACAATTGCGAAAGCTTGATGTTTGCCTTCCAAGATCCGTCCGGTGCACGATCCCATGTGCAGATCTGACCAAAGGCTCCAATCGACATGCAGCGCTCTGGCCCCGTCGCAAACACTTGGCTGCCGATCACCGCAACGCGGTATCCCCACGTCGGGGAGATGGTCGGGACCGGCGCACCGAGTACGGCCGTCTCTGTGGTGGGCGCCAGCGAAACCAGCATTGATCCAGAACTGGAATTGGCGGCTGGCGCGGAGACCAGCCGCGGCGCAGCGCTGCCGGCGGGGGCAGGTGGCCGAGGCACCAGTTGCCCCTGAGCACCCTGCATTCCGTAGACAGGCAAGACAACCATGGCCGATGCACACACTGCAATCGCGACAATATTCATTGGATGATCCATCGAATCAAGTGGTTAAGAGTTACGAGCGTGCGGACGCTTTGTCGTCCGTAGTCCACCAAACGCGTGGGCGCATGCTTCAACGAGCGCTTGTTCACTGGGAAGATTGTGCTTGCCACCATCGTCGCGCGGAGAAACAATCGTGCAGCCAATGGCGTGCAAAGCCTGCAGGTTGGCCACCAGAATTGAGTTGTGCATTGAGCCGTGCATGGTGGGCGCAAAGAGCACTGCGGCATTGCCGCGCTCCATGCGACCAATCGCACTCGCCAATGTTGCGGTGACTGGGGTGTCGGCAATTCCGTGCGCGCACTTGCCGATTACGCTGTAGGTGGCGGGCGCTGTCAGATACACGTCAAATGGCGCGGCGTCCGAAAGATGTTCCGCGTCCGCCGTGAGTTCCACAATGACCGGACGCGTGCATGACCACTCCAAGGCTTCGCGCGCTACGTAGCGAAGCGCCTCGGTGGTGGCGAATGCGGTGACCTCGGCGCCTTGACGACGCAGAGCCCGGGCCAGCAGCGGAGCCTTCATCGCGGCGATGCCACCCGTCACCAAGAGCGCCACTCGAGCGCCTTCAAGGGCACTGCCCTCGCGGCGAACTTCGTGATCTCCAAGATCGCTCGGGGTGGGGGCAGGAAATTGAAATCCTTCTTCTGACATGGCTCACCAATACTAGTCGAATGCCCCGATATCCTTGGTACTCCCGTGAGCGAAACTAGCACTGAAGAACTTCCCGATGACGCGCCGTGGTGGCGCCGCAACCGTGAACTCCTTGAACCAGCGGTGGCGGCAACCGCCCTGCTCGCCGGGTGGTTGCTCCAGCGAAATGAAGCGCCGTCTGCCGCGTGGGGGACGCTCTTTGCCATCAGTTACCTCGTGGCCGGCTGGTCTGCGTTCGCAGAAGGTTTACGCGAACTTCGGCGCGGGCACCTTGATGTGGACTTTCTCATGGCGGTGGCCGCCTTGGGTGCAGCCGCGATCGGTGAGTACGCCGAGGGCGCCATGCTCTTGGTGCTCTTCTCACTCGGACACGGGCTGGAGCACTACGCCATGGGTCAGGCGCGCAAGGCGATACGTTCGCTCGGACGACTCACACCGAAGACCGCATGGGTCCGCCGAGGCAATGAATTCATTGAGGTAGCTGTAGCAAGCGTTGCGCTTGGAGATCTGGTGCGCGTTCGCCCCGCAGAACGTGTGGCGATGGATGGAACGGTTGCTGCCGGTGCAAGCAGTATTGACCAAAGCCCAATTACCGGCGAGAGTATTCCCGTTGAAAAGGGCACCGGCGACGATGTCTTCGCTGGCACGCTCAACGGCGATGGCTTGCTGGAAGTGAAAGTCACCCGGATTGCTGCCGATTCCACGGTGACTCGCATGATCCGCATGGTGGAAGAAGCGCAAGGGCAGAAGTCCACCACGCAGCGCTATGCAGAGCGATTTACGCGCGTGTACGTTCCGGCCGTGATTGGTTCAACGGTGGTGATGGCCATTCTGCCGCCCGTCGTTGGATGGCTTCCATGGAGCGATGCGTTTCTGCGCGCGATGACGCTCTTAGTTGGAGCCTCTCCTTGCGCACTGGCCATCAGCACTCCGGCTGCTGTGCTCGCTGGCGTCGCCCGCGCAGCGCGACATGGCATATTGATCAAGGGTGGTGCGCATTTGGAATCATTGGGTGCCATCAATTGCTTTGCGATGGACAAGACCGGAACGTTGACCGTTGGACGGCCCGCGCTTCGACGCGTGATCACCTTTGCAGGTGCTGATGAAGCACGCGTCTTGCGTACCGCTGCGGCCATTGAAGATCACTCGACGCATCCGCTCGCCAGTGCGATTGTTGGCGCGGCGCGATCGCGCGGCATCACCTTTGCAGCCGCCACCGACGCACAGGCGATCCGCGGCAAGGGCATGACTGGCATGGTGGATGGCGAGCGCGTTCATCTGGGCGCGCTTCGTCTCTTTACTGGCGACGAGGCGGGACGTGACGCCAGTGCCCCACTGCGAGCCACCGCCGAAGCATCGTCCGCGATTGCATCACTGGAGGCGGAAGCGTGCACAGTGATGTTGGTTGCCGCGAATGGAAAGTTCCTTGGGGCGATCGGGTTGATTGATGGCCCTCGCCCAGAAGCTGCCGAAGCAATCGCTGAACTTCACGCACTGGGAGTCAAGCCAGTCGTCATGCTGACTGGCGACAACGAAGCCGTTGCCCAGGCAGTGGCTCGCTTGGTGGGCATTGATGAAGTGCGCGCGGCACTCATGCCAGAGAATAAAATTGACGCAGTGCGTGAATTGCAATCGCGCTACGGCGCACTTGCCATGGTGGGCGATGGTGTGAATGATGCACCGGCACTGGCGGCCGCTACCGTGGGGATTGCCATGGGGAAATCGGGCACCGATGTCGCGCTCGAAGCTGCGGACATTGCACTGATGTCTGACGATCTCATGCGCCTGCCATTTGCTGTTGGAATCAGCCGCGCTTCGCGATCCATTGTGCGTCAGAACGTCTTCATCTCCATGGGAATGGTCTTTACGTTGATTCCCTTGGCAATCCTAGGAGTCATTCCTATCTGGCTTGCCGTCATCATGCATGAAGGATCGACCGTGTCGGTTGTGCTGAACAGTCTGCGGCTCTTGGGCTATAAGTTGCCGCCGCGACCAACCGCTACTCCGTAACGCGGATCCCGATATCCGGTCGCGCGGCTCAAGTATCCGCTTGAGTAGTCATTGGCATACTGGTACCACCACGCCATGCTTCCGCGCGGCGCAGTTGGACCACTGGATGCTGCTGCTGCGCGCGTGCGCTCATCTTGCGCGCGACTGTTGGCATCGCGCAGGTCACGCAGGCGCGCTTCCTCGGCGCGTTCGGCACGGCGGGCTTCGTCCGCGCTTGAACGCGCCGCTGCTTGACGCGCACGCCATTCTGCTTCTTGCGAATCAATGCGACGCTGATCGGCGGCACCCTGCTCCCGGGCTGTGTCGGACTGTTCGCGAGCGTTGCGCTCGGCGGTTGCCGCATGATCACGAGCGAGCTGCGCGGCCGTTCGAGCATTGGCCCACTGATTCCAGTACGGATTCCAATGGCGCCACCAGGATCGCCAGTCGGACCACCATGCTGGATTGCGCCAGCCCCAACCGCATGCACTGGTCCAACCTGGGCACCAACCCCAGCCGATCCATCCGCCCACCAAGACATCCGGGTCAAGCGCCGGCTGTGTGTCTTGATCAGCGTCCGCAGTGGGTGGCGCAAACGTGCCGGTATTCATATCGAACGTCAAGGGAAGATCGAAGGTCTGCGGCTGCGGCATCCACCCGTTGTCAGCAAGCGCTATGCCTGGTTGGTCGTAACCATTGCCATAGACCACGGTGCCGTCATCGACAAACGTGCCCAAGTACGCGGGCACATACGAGAACGTCACGCTGTCAGTGGTCGACCCAACAATATCTACGGCGGTGGCTGCATAGAGGGGCGACGATGCTTGGATCTGCGAAATGGCATCTGGCAACTCATCACACACTTGCCACGGTCCCTGCGAGGCGGCCGCGCTAAACCACACGGCGTTGTCGCAGCAGTAGTAGTACCGATCACATTCGATCACTGGCTGCGAAGCATTCACCGAACCGCGAAGCAGCGTGCCAGCAATGCCCTGCCACAGCGGAGTGCCACGCCATGTGACGCTGCAACGCGCTGCGGTACGAACGATCTGCACGGTGC
>JBILYM010000216.1:0-4191 GCA_044377725.1 Phycisphaerales bacterium | reverse complement strand
ACGTAGTCATCGGCGCCGATTTCAAGTCCGGTGACGATGTCGGTCTCTTCGCCCTTGGCGGTGACCATGACGATCGGAAGTTCGCGTGTCTCCGGCCACTGCTTGAGTCGGCGGCAGATTTCCAGGCCTCCGACATCAGGCAGCATGAGGTCCAGGATCAAGAGGTCCGGCGTTTCGCGCTTCACTTGATCAAGCGCAACCTTGCCGGTGCCCACGGTTCGGGCGTCCATGCCTTCACGGTCGCAGTGGAATCGGATCAGCTCGGCAATGTCGGGCTCGTCTTCAACGATCAGGACAGATGGCTTTGCCATTGTGGGAGTGCTTTACTGTGATAGGAGTCAGGGCTGGACAGATCAGTGAGGCAGTGTGGCGGGGCGGTGTTCAGGTCGTGTTCAGCGTAGGTGGGGAGTTTGCGGTGCTTGAACGAATCCATGTTCCACAGGGGATGAGCCCGGTTGCAGCGCGCTGGGTCACTGCCGGAAGTGCGATATCGAGCCCATCGGCCGCAAGTGCGCCCAGGATGGCCCATTCGAGTGCTTCGCGGCAGGAAACCGGCACTCCGACGTCTGACGAGGCAATCACCTTGCAATTGGCGGTGACAGCAATCGCTGCGCACAGCCTGCCGTGACGGGCGCCGCCACCCGCAACAATCGCATCATGGACGCCGGATGCACGGAGCGCGGAGCCGATCGCTTCACCGGTGGCATCGGCAGCAGTGGCGAGCAGGTCGGGGGGTGCGAGGCGTGGCGTATGGCGATCGACCCATGCGAAGAATTCATCGCCGGTGCCAAGGCTTCGGCCATCCCCGCGTGGGGCCAGGAGCGCGCGGAGTTCTGCGAAGGCGGCATCGTTGCGCGTTCCACTGGCAGCTACGGCGCCGCCCGAGTCATAGGGCTGGTCGATCGCGCAGCGGGCGGCGTGGTCAAGCAGTTGATTGCACGCGCACAGATCAGCGCCACGAATGGCAGCCACTTGTTGCGTGTGGGTTCGGTCATCATCGGCAGGAAGGAATGTGGCGTTTGCAAAGCCGCCGAGATTGATGATGGCGCGCGGGTGTGCAGTGCGAAAGAGAATCCAATCGGCAAGCGGGGTGAGTGGGGCGCCTTGCCCGCCGAGTGCCAGATCTGCGCCGCGCAGGTCAAACACCACATCGCATTGCAGCGCAAGTGCAACCGGGTGCGCATTCAGCAGTTGCCAACTTTCCGGCGGTCGATGAAAGACCGTTTGGCCATGCAATGCAGCAAGATCCACGCGGGGGATGCCGGCACTACGAAGAAGTTCGACGGATTCTCGTGCGTGCAGCACGCCGAGTTCGCGGGCGATGGCGGCGAACTCGCTGGCGGGCATCGGCTGTTGGTTGGCGGCGGCGCGTAGGCGTTCGGCAAGGGGGCCGAGGGGAGCAGATCGCTCCGCTAGCAGTGTGGCGCGCATGGTCAGGCCGGCGCCGTCGATACGGGCAACGGCGAGATCGATGCCATCGATGCTCGTACCAGTCATTGCTCCAAGGACGAGGCGGGTTCGTTGCATGAGTGTGGATGTTCGCAGTGCGGAGGCTGGCGGTCAAGCATGGCAGGACGCGTGCATTGCTGAGAAGCGCATACACTCGCGGAATGCCCCGTTCATTGGTCACAGGTGGTGCCGGATTCCTTGGTTCGCATCTGTGCGACTCCCTGATTGCGTCTGGTCACAGCGTGATCTGCCTTGACAACTTGTTCACGGGTAATCGGCAGAACATTGCGCATCTGGATGGAAAGCGCGGATTCACGTTCGTGCATCACGATGTGGTTCATCCCTTTGACTTTGATGTTGATTTCATCTGGAACATGGCATGTCCAGCGGCTCCCGGGCATTACCGATACGAGCCGGTGAAGACCATGATGACTTCGGTGCTTGGAGCGCTGCATTCGCTGCAGTTGGCTCATCGCACTGGGGCGCGCCTGTTGCATGCTTCCACCAGCGAGGTGTACGGCGATCCAGAGGTTCATCCGCAGCCAGAGTCATACCGCGGCAACGTCAATCCGATTGGCCCGCGCGCGTGTTACGACGAGGGCAAGCGTGCCGCAGAAACGCTGTGCTTTGATTACCGACGCATGCACGGAACATCTATCAAAGTAGTACGAATCTTCAATACCTACGGTCCGCGCATGCATCCGTACGACGGACGTGTGGTCAGCAATTTCATTCGGCAAGCGGTTGGTGGCGAGGCGCTGACGATCTTTGGCGATGGATCGCAGACGCGTTCATTCTGCTATGTGGATGACTTGATTGCAGGTTTCCGACTGATGATGGATTCGCGCGAGGATTTCACAGGCCCGGTGAATATGGGCAATCCGCACGAATTCACCATGTTGGAATTGGCGCACGCCGTTGCGCGCGACGCTGGATGCGCTGCGCAGATTGAGCATCGTGCACTGCCGATGGATGATCCGTTGCAGCGGCAGCCAGACATCACGCTTGCCAAGCGCGAACTCGGGTGGAGTTCCACGATCAATATCGAGGAAGGAATTCCTCGCACCATTGAGTGGTTCCGCACGATTCGTTTGGCTGATTACCCACCGCCAAGCCCGAACGTGATGCAGCCGGAAACGCAGGCCAAGTAAAGGCTGCTGGGGGGGGGCTTTCCTCGACCGGGATGCCGAACGTCCAATTCTGCCTGACCGGGGCCCCGGGCGACCCCCGCCCAGAATTTCGCCAAAGAAAAAGGGCTTGATGTCGCAGATACTTCACTTTGAGGTCGTACTGTTCCCTCATCGCCAGTCCGGTTCGGGCCTGGTGGTGGGTACCCGCGAGGCGGAATACCCGAAAATTTACCGAACAGACCTTGACAAGTCCGATGGTTGTGGAGAACCTACCAAACACCGAACAACCATCGGCTGACTGATCAGAACAGTGAAACGCGCATGACCCGCAAAGTACGCGGAATGCAGAGTGTGCAAGGAACGCAGCACGGTGACCCAGACGGGTTACCCCAACCGACGGAGCGAAAGAAACAGATGGCACAGACCACCACGACGGCGAACACCACCACGAACGGAACCCCGGCCTCGGCCGCCCGCACCTCCAGCACCACGGCCGGCGCGGCGGTGGCGACCCCCGCAGGGCGCGAGAACTTTGGGAAGATGGGCTCCATGCCCACCACCCCCAGCAAGGCGTCCGATTCCCGCGTTGATGTCAAGAGTGACGTGAAGAGCGAGATCAAGAGCGATATCAAGGAAGTCAAGCCAGCAGCACCAAAGCCAGCAGCGAAGATGACGCCCGCAGAACTGAACGCGCGGACCGCAAAGTCCAAGGCGCTTGAGGCGGCCGTTGGACAGATTGAGAAGAACTTCGGTAAGGGATCGATCATGCGTCTCGACAACGAGACTGTGCCGGTGATTCCGTCGATTTCGAGCGGTGCGCTCAGTCTTGATATTGCACTCGGTGGACGCGGACTCCCGCGTGGTCGAGTGGTTGAGATCTTCGGGCCAGAAAGTTCGGGTAAGACGACTCTTGCTCTGACGGTCATTGCCAACAGTCAGAAGAACGGTGGCGTGGCCGCGTTCATCGATGCTGAGCATGCGCTTGATCCATCGTGGGCGAAGCGTCTGGGCGTGAACCTTGACGAGATTCTGGTGTCGCAGCCCGATACGGGCGAGCAGGCGCTGGAGATCTGCGAAATGCTCGTGCGCTCCAATGCGGTGGATGTCATTGTGGTTGACTCGGTGGCGGCATTGATCCCACGCGCTGAAATCGAAGGCGAAATGGGTGATAGTCATGTTGGTTTGCAGGCACGGCTCATGAGCCAGGCATTGCGCAAGCTGACCGGCGCCATCGCCAAGAGTGAGTGCATCGTGATCTTTATCAATCAGCTGCGCGAGAAGATCGGCGTCATGTTCGGATCGCCCGAAACGACGACCGGCGGACGTGCGCTGAAGTTCTACTCATCGGTGCGCATTGATATTCGCCGTATTGGCGCGATCAAGGACGGCGACCGCAATGTTGGTAATCGTGTGCGCGCAAAGGTAGTGAAGAACAAGGTTGCGCCGCCGTTCCGCGAGGCCGAGTTTGACATCATGTTCGAGGAGGGCATCTCAGTGTCGGGAGACATTCTCGACCTCTCAGTGCTCGACGGCGTGGTGGACAAGGCTGGTGCTTGGTTCAGCTTCGGCGACGTGCGACTTGGACAGGGTCGTGAGGCATCGAAGTTGTTCC
>JBILYM010000214.1:0-4210 GCA_044377725.1 Phycisphaerales bacterium | reverse complement strand
GCGCGTCAACTTCAGCGGCCAGTACGGCCGGAGCTGGCGCAAGCCGGGCTTGCTCTTCAGCAGTCAGCACTGGGTTGTCAAAGACCAAAGTCACACTTGCCATACCGCACGGCTTGCGCGTGGCGCTGCCTGCGAAAATGACATCAAGCATGGCGCCACCACGCAGGCTCTTGGCACTGCGTTCGCCAAGTACCCACTTGATAGCGTCAACGACGTTGGACTTGCCGCATCCGTTGGGTCCAACCACGCCAATGATCGGCGCGTCGAAACGGAATTCGGTGGTGTCGGCAAAACTCTTGAAGCCGCTCAGAACGAGTCGGGAAAGTCGCAAGGCAAGACCTCCTGTCGGGTATTCGTCGCGTTCCTTCCTGGAACGCGCGGCTCATATGGACAACTCAGACCGCCAACCCCGAGCAAGGGGCGATTGGTCAACGTGGGACAGTATCCTTCCGCGCCTTCGCGGCATCAAGTCCAGATCCAACGGAAGCTGTCTCTAAATCGCTTCCGCGGCTGGCTCCGATCTCCGAAATACTCCTCGGGCCGACCTCGTCAGAATTAGAATCTTCATCTTCTGCCGTAAATTCAGGCCTCAAATCCTTCTCGCCCTTGTCGTCCCGGAGCACTTCGGCCAGGATGCGGTCCTGCTCGGCCCGGAAATCGCAATCAATATATTTGAGCCGCCAGAGCGCGTGGAGGGCACCGATGGTCTCGCTGTAGGTGAAATTGAGGCCGGACTCCGGTCGGTCGGGGGTGGGGCGTCGGGCAAAGTAGTTGACCATGGAAGACATATCCGGCTTGACACGGTCAACCACCGCAGGCGTTTCTGGTCGCTCGCGGTAGAAGACTTCCAGAAGTTTGTCGCCTTCGTCCGCCTTGATGATCAAGCGACCGCTCCATGTGTAAAGCGTCATGGGGCGCTTCACTTCCACATCTTCGCCGAAGATCACAATGCGTGGCTGGCCACTCTGTGACACATAAATCATCTTGTACTTACTGGGCACAATGTTCAGGACAAACTTCTTGCCCATTTCGATTCCGATGATGTGCGGATCGCGGCGCTTATCAAGCGCCTCAAACGCAGCGAGGCGAATCTCAACATCGGGGTCGTTCAGCAACTCGCGCAACCCCATTTCGATTTCCGCATTGACTCCCATGCGTCCCAGCAGTTTGATCGATTCGGATCGATAGGTAATGGAGTCGCTACTCCGCGCCATCTGCAGCAGCGGCGCCACGGCCATCATGTCGTTCAGTTTCGCTCCCGTATTCAATGCCGCAAAGCGCGGTTGCTCTTCGGGGTACTCGTAGAGATCCTGAATCATCGGCAGCGCGCGCTTGCCAAGTGCTTGCCAGCGCCAACTAGCCGCACCTGCCGCACCTGGGTTGGAGAGCAACGAACGCCGAATCGCCATAGCGGTTTGTTCCGCGTTCTCAACATTCAATGGGGTGTGTCGAACCAGTTCTGCAAACTCTCCCGTGCGCCTGCGGTACGAAGGTGGCACCGTCAAATCAATCGTTTCGCCGGAACGACCATGCGCAGTCTGGTCTTTTTGCTTGGACTCAAGCGGAAACAACGTATTGATGGTGTTCTGAATGCTTTCCGATCGTGAATGACTCGGGGTCTGCAAGCGCAACTTCAGTTTCATGTCCTTGCTGAGTGTTCCACCATCAAGGATGCGTCCACTGCTGCGGTTGATGGCGTCACGTTGCGTTGCGTTTGGCTCAACAAAGGGATTGATGACGATGGAACCGGCGCCCTCGGCCAACGGAAACGGCTGCCGACTACCGGTGTACAGCAGACCGGGTCGCAGGTCGGCTACTAACAGTCGACCACCTTCGAGGCTGGTGGTCGAAGTTCCCGGAGCAGTGGTTACGCGAATATCGAAGCGCGAACCCTTGGGGGCACCCGGAGGAATCACGCCTTCAACGATCACCACCGCGGAATCGCTGGAATTCAGCAACTGCTGCGGGGTCATCTTCGGTGAACCGGGCGCGCCACTTCCAAAGCCGCGCTTCGCTAGTTCCTGCGAAAGGAACGCGCGCACGTCTGACGGCATTTGCCGACTTCCGGTGTCGCGCAGACCAACCACAATTCCGTATCCGCGCACTACCACTGGATCGAATCCAACGAGCGACGTTTCCGACGCCACGGTGCCGCGCATGATTGGATCGATGTCTGTAGCGGCTACTGCCACAGCGTCGCGATTGACTGCCGCCTTCTGCAGCGCAGGGTCCGCACGTTCCACCATCATGTCTGAGCATCCGATGATCACCATGCTGACCGCCAGCGTGGCGACTGTCCTGGCCGTGATCCAGCGAACTGCGCGGATCGTGGTCATAGGGGTGGGCATAGGGGCACGAACGTTTGTGGGCGATTGCCGGGGCATACGGGCCAGACGGGAAGTCAAATGGGCGCTACTGGATTCGAACCAGTGACCACTGCTGTGTAAAAGCAGCGCTCTTGCCACTGAGCTAAGCGCCCCAATGGTTTGGGGAGGATACAGACCTACAATCCGTTCGCAGTGCTCGAACGGATCCGTCGACTTCAGGAGCTCCTTGCGGGCTGTCCCGCCCAGGAACAGCCCGGATTTCGTCGTCGACTGGCTGGATTGACGCGGGGCGGCGGGCGGCAGGAGCCTTCCGAGAGCGTTGTGGCCGCCGTAGAGCGGGATATTGTCCGCAGCAGCGAGCGCCGGGCAGCCCGAGCGCAGCGTGTCCCTTCGGTCACCTACCCGGACGATTTGCCGGTGGCGCAGGCGCGAGACCGGATCCGGGACGCCTTGGTCAGCCATCAGGTGGTGATCGTGAGTGGCGATACTGGCTCCGGAAAGACCACGCAGCTGCCCAAGATTTGCCTGGAGGCGGGGCGGGGCGTTGATGGCCTGATCACGATGACCCAGCCGCGCCGGATTGCCGCACGCAGTGTGGCCGCGCGCATTGCCGCAGAACTGCAAACAACACTCGGCGGCACGGTGGGATTCAAGGTTCGCTTTGATGACCGCACTTCGGAACACTCCCTGGTGCGCGTCGTCACCGACGGCGTTCTTCTTGCAGAGATTGAACGCGACCCACTGCTCTTGCGCTCCGACACAGTCATCGTTGACGAAGCGCACGAACGCAGTCTGAATATCGATTTCTTGCTTGGTTATCTCAAGCGCCTGTTGCCCAAGCGTCCGGATCTCAAGGTGATTGTTGCATCCGCGACCATCGATGTCGATCGCTTCAGTGAGCACTTTGGAAATGCACCAGTGGTGCAAGTGGACGGTCGGTTGCATCCCATTGAAACACGGTGGCGACCGCTTGATGATGAAGCATCGGATAGTTCGCCAGCAGAGCGTGCAGTGAAGGGCGTTGAGGAGTGTCTTGATTCCGGTCCCGGCGACATTCTGGTCTTTCTTTCTGGCGAGCGCGATATTCAGGACGCTGCCGACGCACTCTCGCGCGTGCCCGCGGCGCGCGGTGTGGAAGTGCTGCCGCTCTATGCGCGCCTGCCAGTAGCGGAACAGGATCGGGTCTTTCATGTTGGCCGTTCGCGCCGGATCATTCTGGCTACGAATGTTGCAGAAACCAGCGTCACCGTGCCCGGCATCCGCTTTGTTGTGGACACCGGAATTGCACGTATTGCACGGTGGTCCGGGCGCACCCGCGTCTTGCGTTTACCGGTCGAGCCGATTGCGCGCGCCTCTGCTGATCAGCGCAAGGGTCGATGCGGCCGCGTTGGACCGGGCGTGTGCATTCGCCTGTATTCCGAAGAGGACTTTCTCGCGCGCGAGCCGTTCACTGCACCGGAACTGCTGCGCACCAATCTTGCCAATGTCATTCTGCAAATGAAGGCACTCGGGCTTGGAGAGATTGCCCAATTCCCGTTCTTGGAAACGCCCAGCCCGCGCTTAGTCGCAGAGGGCCTGGAAACACTTGCCGAACTTGGTGCTGTTGACCGCCGCGGTGACTTAACGGCGTTGGGCAAGCGAATGGCTACATTGCCCGTTGACCCGCGGCTCGCACGCACCGTCCTTGCTGCGATCGATGAAGGTGCGCTCGCTGAGGGCCTGGTCATTGCCGCCGCACTTTCGATTCAGGATCCACGTGAACGTCCCGCCGGGCAAGGTGGCGCGGCAGACTTTGCGCAGTTGATCTTTCGCGATCAAGAAAGTGACTTTCTCTCGCTTCTCAAATTGTGGCGGCGCTGGCGAACCGAAAGCGCGGCGCTGGG
>JBILYM010000213.1:0-4216 GCA_044377725.1 Phycisphaerales bacterium | reverse complement strand
TCCCACATTCCAGTGTCGCTCACCACTGCGACGTCGCACTGCAGTTCCTTGCGATGCGCGTTCATGAATGGTTCCAGACTGACGCTGCCCGATTCTTCTTCGCCCTCAATCATCAGAGTGACGGGGCAGGGCGGACCGCCAGCAACTTCGTGCCACGCGCGGAGCGCTTCAACAAACATCATCACTTGCCCTTTGTCATCCACCGCGCCGCGCGCAACGATGCGCTTGCCGTGCGGACCATCAATCAACTGTGGATCAAATGGCGGGCTGTCCCACAGTTCAATGGGGTCTGCCGGCTGCACGTCGTAATGCCCATAGAAGAGGACGCGTGGTGCGCCGCTTCCGCCCGTTCCTGGATGCGTGGCAAGCACCATCGGATGGCCGATGGTCGGCACGCTTGCTGCATTGAATCCCATGCTGCGCAGCTCGCGCACCAGCCATTCCGCCGCGTGCGCCACATCGGCGGTGTGCGCTGGGTCGGTCGAGATGCTGGGGATGCGTAGGAAATCGCAGAGGCGTTCAATGGCCCCGCGCTCATCAGAGTCGATCCGCTTCAGAATTGAATCAAGGTGCGATTGCATCCGCGCAGGGTAGTTCCCTCGGCTCGGATTGGGGGCATATGCAGCGGATGAGTGAACGTTGAGCCGTTCGCCCCGCGTGGTGACACTCAGATCCGCTTGGTGACACCCGTGCCCGCCTGCCAACGCTCACATCTGTGTTCGAACACTCAGATCCGTGTGCCGGCCATCAGCATGGTTGCTGCCAGTGTTGCGATGGCGGCAATGCCCACCGCCACCACCACCAGAAGCCAGCGCGCCGATGCCGCATCCGCTCGGGCGCGAACCTGCGCATCCACCGCCACCGTCGTTGGCGGCAAATCAAACAGGCCCTCCATCTCGGCGTAGCTGCGCGGCGGACGCGCCGCCAAGTCGCACCCGCATCGCGGGCACTGATCGCGGTTTGGGTGCTCAATGGAATCCGCCGCCAAGCCGCACTGCACACAGCGCCGACGCAGGTGTCGGCGTTCAAGTGTTGGGGCATCAGGGTGAAGATCCATCAGAAGCACAGTAGCGCGAGTTACCGTCGATGCCTAGTCATTTGCGCTGAAATTCAATGTTCTGCCAACGTTTACGTTCCGTTCTGGGCATTGATTCTCGGTTATGAGGTATTCCCGAATCGGGTGTGCCTGTGCACCACGGCGCCTCGATGGGCGTTTCCTACGGGAACGGATCCGGTTCATTTCCCTTACGATTCCGCACGTGGATCGATCCGCTCAACTTGCAGCATCGGACGCTGTGCCCTTTTCGCGCCTGGCATGGATTGCAGGCGCGCTTGGAACGGCAGCTCAACCCCATCGCCTCGTGGTCGGATTTGTGATCGCCCTGCTGCTGTGGGTGCCAGGTTTGGCGTGGGACGCGTCGGTCGGCGCCTCCATCGACCCGCCCGGGCTGCTGGCGGAACCATGGGATGACACTGAGCAAGACGATGCGCAACGAACGCTTCGCCGTCTCGCCGTGCAGCATGTTCCGGATAGCAACTTTGAAGGTGCTCGTATTCCAGCCGCCGATCTCGCTGCAGCACTCTTTATTCGTGCCGATGAACTGGGCAGTGATCCGCAGGCCGAGCGCGTTGCTGCCGCGGCTCGTCGCGCTGCCTCGCTCGCTCCACTCGGAAACTTTCAGGCACTCGCCGCTGCAGAAGCCGATGCATGCGCCGCCATCATTGATGGCGCACTGGCGCTTGATGTGCGTCCCATTGCTGCTGGATTTCGCGCAACCGTCATAGACATTCCAGCCGCATGCGCGGTGCGGTCCACCGCGTTTGCCGGGGTCTTTGGAGCATGGGCGTTACTGGTGCTGGCGGTGGGTGCGGGAGCTCTTGCTCGCATGGAAGCCGTGCAGATTTCTGGCCGCGGACTGATCCGTCCGGGCGCTGCCGTTGCGTATGCCGTGGAACGATGGTCCACCTTCCTACTGTCATGGGTTGCACCAGTGGCGATCGCGGCAGTCGTCGGAATTGCCTGTATTGCATGGGGTTTCCTGTTCCGCTCCAACTTCGGTGGATGGATCGGCGCAGCCCTCTACATCGTGCCACTCTTCGTTGGTGCCATCGCTGGCATCGCGTTACTCATTGCTGCGTTGGGCACATTCCACGCGCCATCAGCCATCGCATGTGACGGCCTCAGTGCGCTTGATGCTTCACAGCGCGGAGCCATTTACTTCCTAGCGCGCCCCATGTTGTGGACGATCGTCCTTGGCACGTCGCTCGCCGTTGTGACGGTCGGCTTCGCCATTCTGCGCATCATTGGTTGGGCGATCACTGCATTCCCAGCCACGATGGTGGAACTCGGCGCGGACGGTGCAGCACCGGTACACGCACTCGCCATCGCGCCGCAGCACTGGGCCATACCGCTCGACGGACGATCGCTCTTCATCTGGGCGTGGGTTCTCCTGATCGCTATCGCCGTTGCAGGTGCCGCCATCTCGCTCATCGTTGGAACATTCACGCGCGGCTACCTCCTGTTGCGCGAAGCATGTGATGGTCAACCGACCGATGCCGTCTGGCCGTTTGAGACGCCGCTGGATGTCTCCGAAGTGCCTCCAGCCGCGCGTCGCAACGCATGAATGTTCTCCGTGACCGCATTGCGCGCCGCGCCGCAGCCTTGCTTGCCGGCGGCGTAGAGCCCGACATCCATCACGCCATCAAACAAGCTGCGTTTACCCTTGGTTTTTCGCGCGGCGCGCCCATTCCAACCGAGTCCGAGGTGCGCAAGCACTTGCAGGGGATGGCCCAGGAATCGCTCGGCGATGCGGGCTACCGCGCGGGTGTGCAGGGCATCTTGGCGCTCGCTGCCGAACTCATGGACCTCCTCGAGCGCGGCTTTTCCGGCACCACCTTGCTGGCAGGGCGGGGTGCCCGCGGCCACTTTGACGGCGGCGCGGAAATACACATTCGTCTGTACGCGCGCGCCGAGTTATCTGAGATCGCGCAGCTTCTCGTTGACGTCGGTTGCGAGGAACCATCGTTCGAAACGATCGAGACCACGCATGGTCGCGCCAACCGCATTCGCACGTCCATGGACGGCGTCACCATCGTGGTGGTTCGATGCCTACCCGAGTGGTGGAGCGACCATGAGCATGATCTAGTGACCGCGCGACCAACCGCCACGCGAACGCTCAAGGCGTTGCGTCACGACGATCCTTCGGAGTAGTGAAATATACGACCGCAGCGCATCACAGTTCATCGCACGACAGCGCACACAGGCGCTCGATTGACTGCTTAGCTCAGGCCACCCTTGAGATCACGCGCGCCAGCAAACTTCGCGCGCAACTTGCGCATGGCTGGATCATCCGCACGCGCGGGTAGCGCAGCGCGTTCTTCGCGCTTGTCGCCCGGGCGACCCGGACGGCTTGGCGCTGCAGGCATTTCCGGGCGTTCCAGCAGTGCCTTACGGCTCAGTGAAATGCGCTTGCGATCCATATCAACCGACAGCACCTTCACTTGCAGGACCTCACCAACGGAGAGAACCTGCGCAGGCGTATCGATGCGTTGGTGTGCCACTTCGCTGACGTGAATCAGGCCTTCGACACCCGGGGCGATTTCAACAAACGCCCCGAAATCCATGAGTTTGGTGACTCGACCAGTGACCGAGGCGCCAGCTTCGATCTCGCCGAGCGCATTCAATGTCGGGTCAGACATCGTTTGCTTGAGACCCAGGGCGATCTTCATGGGCTTGGCGTCGCGATCAATGCGCAACACCTTCACCTGCACTACTTGACCAGCCTTGAGTACTTCTGATGGGTCCTTGATTCGCTCGTGGGAAATATCGCCAACGTGAATCAAGCCATCAACGCCGCCGATGTCGGCAAACGCACCATATTGCTGAATGCTGGTAATGGTGGCGGTGCGGGTCTGGCCAACTTCCACCTCTGCAAGCACCTGATCGCGCATGCGGGCGCGCTCTTCAAGGAGCACAGCCTTGCGGCTGAGGACCATCCGGCCCTTTTCGCGGCGCAATTCAATGATCTTGCAGGGGAACTTCTCGCCCAAGAACACCGAGATGTCCTCAATGTGACGGATATCCACTTGTCCCGCAGGCATAAATGCCTTGTGGTGCGAGACTTCCATGTCCAAGCCGCCCTTATTCATGCCAACGCAGCGGGCCTCCACAATCATGCCGGCGGACAGGCTATTGAGCTCACCCTTGTGAGTTGCG
>JBILYM010000237.1:0-3901 GCA_044377725.1 Phycisphaerales bacterium | reverse complement strand
CTTGCTCCAACCGTCCCAGTGAACGCTGGTTGGTTCCTGAGCCCACCGACACTGCCAGACAACGTGGCTGAGTCGATGAGCGGCATGACTGGCACCCGCACCAATACCGGTACTGCTGGATCTTCCAATCTCGGCATCTGGTGTGCACACTTGGTCATGGCACCGGGCACCGCCAACGTCTTCTGGGGCGGAACCAGTGCAGTCAAGGACGGCGTCACTGGCGCAACCGTCACGACCACCGCTCCGTCGACGAACCTCATCCCTGCCCCTGGTGCGCTTGCACTGCTCGGCTTGGCTGGCTTCTCCTCGCGCCGTCGTCGCGCCTGAACCAGTCTTGACTGACTGATTTGACACTCAACACTGCCGCCCGAAAGGGCGGCAGTGTCTTTTTGGTGCACCTGTTCTTCTTTTGTTCGACTGCCGCTGATGCCGATAGGGTGAGCATGTTGCGCTCTCGACACGGTCTCATTCTTGCCGTCCTTGGACTTCTGATTGTGGCAACAATCATGGTCAATTCCGCTAGTTTGAGCCTGTCCGGTGGACAGCCCACCACGACGGGCGGGATCTTTCTCGGTAAGCACACCTGGTTCGCTGTAGGTGCTTTCATCGCCTTGGTCCTTGGCGCCTTGGTGCCAGTTGATCGCCTTGGTGGAACCGGCTCTCGGTGGTGGTCAACACCCGTGACTTGGGTCGCAGCTGCCATCTTTGTGAGTTTGGCCCTGGTTCATGTTCCGGGTATCGGTCGCGAGGTCAATGGCGCTCGGCGTTGGATCAGCCTCGGCCCGGTGGGTTTGCAGCCGAGCGAGATTGCCAAGTGGGGCGTGCCGATCATTGTTGCTTGGTACGCAGTCCGGCAACGGGCGCGGATCGGCTCGTTCAAATGGGGATTCGCTGTTCCGCTGGGGGCCGTGAGCGTGCTGTGCGGTTTGATCGCCTTGGAAGATCTTGGCACCGCGGTCCTCATTGAGGTGGTTTCGGTTGCGCTCCTCCTGGCCGCGGGTGCTCGGTGGACCTATGTGGCGGCGCTGGCTCCGGTTGGATTGCTGGCATTTGTTGCGTTAATCGTGACCAGTCCCTACCGAATCAATCGCATTGCGGCGTTCTTGGACCCCTACAAGGATCCGCAGGGCATCGGCTATCACATCATTCAGTCGATGGAAGCCATTTCTGGCGGCGGGTTGGCCGGCCGTGGACTGGGTAACAGCGAACTCAAGTTCGGTTACTTGCCGGAGGCCACCACCGACTTTATCTACTCCATTGTTGCCGAGGAATTGGGTCTGACCGGCTCAGTAGTGGTGATTGCGCTTTACATCCTGCTGATTGGCTGCGGCGTGGCGATTGTGACCGCCACGGCGCAAATCGCCACCAACCGGTCGGGCACAAGCACAGGAACGCCCGCCCACGCTGGGAACACCGATCCCGCCAACGTGGCTACCGGGGGTTTCACCGAGACTCCACTCTTGTCAAATTTCTCCCAGCTCTTGGGGTTTGGAATCATTCTCACCGTTGGCCTGCAGGCGCTGATCAATGTGTGCGTGGTCACCGGTTTGGCACCGACGAAGGGAATTGCGCTGCCACTGATGTCCCGTGGCGGTACTGGCTGGATCCTGACTTGCCTTTCCTTGGGGTTCCTGATTGCCATGGAGCGAGCCGCCGATCAGCGCCGCCGTGCGTTGGGGGTACCGGTACCTGGAGAAGGCGAAGGTGCACCCTTCGACGAGCGCGCCACGGTGAATCCCGCCGCTCACGCGACCGGGTACATGGCTACGCGCGGTGTTGCATACGCGGGCGGGGGCACGTCGGGAATGGTTACTTCGGGTAGTGACGCCGCGGGGACGACGTGACCAGCACGCGGCGGACCGTGGTCTTTGCGGGCGGAGGTTCGGGCGGGCATCTCAGTCCGGGCTTGGCCATTGCTGAACGCATGCGTGACGTGGCGCCCGGAGTGCGCCCACTCTTTCTGTGCTCAACACGCGCCATTGACGCGCAAATGCTTGGTGACGCTGGAGTGGAGTTTCGCCCAGTTCCAGCCGAGGGTTTGGCATGGAATCCGCGTGGTGTGTGGCGATTTGCGCGTGCATACCTCCAGGGACTTGCTGCCGCCAAGCGCATCTTGCGCGAAGAGGGCGTGGAGCACGTGGTGAGTCTCGGTGGGTTTGTGACCGCGCCGGTGACGGCAGCGGCGCGGTCGCTTCGGATTCCGATCACGCTTGTGAATCTGGATGCAACGCCGGGACGAGCTAACCGAGTCGTTGCACGTCGTGCGCAGCGCGTGGTGAGTGCGTGCGAGACGCCGGATGTACCGAAATTTGCCGAGGCCATTGTGGGAATGCCGCTGCGGCGGTCAGCCATTGCGCCCGCTGGGCGTGCGGAATGCCGAGGGCAGTTGGGACTCGATCCGGTGCGACCGTGCTTGTTCGTTACCGGTGCTTCGCAGGGCGCTTCCAGTCTGAACTCATTCATGGTGGCGTTTGCGTTGCAGCATCGGGAATTGCTGACACACTGGCAGGTGCTGCACTTGGCGGGCTCCAAGGGATCGCCTTCGGCCGCGGAACTGGATGCCGCCTATGCGCGCGCGGGCGTGAAGGCGTTGGTGCTTCCGTTCCTGAATGACATGGGGCTGGCGTGGGGCGCTGCAGAATTGGCATTGAGCCGCGCGGGTGCAAACAGCGTGGCAGAAGCGGAGGCGAACCATGTTCCCACCGTGTTCGTTCCTTACCCGTATCACCGCGACCTTCACCAGGAAGCGAACGCGAAGCCACTGGTGCGCGCGGGCGCTGCGGTGTTGGCCTACGATCGTTTGGATGTCGCCGCGAACATGCAGTCGATCGGCGAACCGCTTGCCACACTGATGGCTGACGGTCGCCTGCGCGACGAAATGGAATCCGCGCTGCGGGCACGACCGCAAGTGGATGCGGCCGAGGCGATCGCGCGCACGGTGCTAGGCGTCCATGGGCGCATGAGTCACTGAGAGTGAGGCCGTCATGAAGCCATGCAGCGCGTGGTCATCCGCACATGACGTCATGCAGCGCGCAGCGCTCGGTCATGCATTTCTATAGCGACGCTGTCGCACCCGGGAGCTCGGCAACTCACGCAATAGTTGGGAGCCACGCCGCAAGCAGGTCGATCACGGCTTCCAGGTCTGCCTTGTCCAGCATTTCAGTACTGGTATGGATGTAGCGCGTGCCGGCGCCGAGTGCTACGCAACGTGCGCCACGACCAGAGCGTTGAATGGCCGCGCCGTCTTGGCCACCGCGTGGCAGGATGGCGCGTTGGTGCGGAATGCGGTGCTTCTTTGCAACGGCGCAAATCTCTTGCACAAGCGTGTAATCGCTGATCATGCTGCTGTCTTGAATCATCACTGCAGCGCCATCGCCGTGCTTGGTGACGCGCTGTGAATCTGGAACGCCGGGCGTATCGCAAGCGAGATTGACATCCAAACCGACGCCGATGTCCGCGCCCACCTGATTTGCAGCAGTGGTGGCGCCGCGCAGGCCAACTTCTTCTTGCGTGCAGAATGCAACCACAATGTTTGCAGCATGCTTCACGTTCTTGCGGTGCATGTGTCGGAGCGCTTCAATGGCAACGAAGCAAGCCATGCGATTGTCGAGCGCCTTGCTGACAATTTTGAGCGGCGTTTCCATGAACGGTTGGTTGAGCACCACATAGTCGCCCACCTTGACGCGCTTCTTGACGTCCGCTGCAGTCATGCCAAGGTCCACAAAGAACTCTTCCACGCCCGGCACCTTGGTACGTTCGGCATCGTTGGAAATGTGGATCGGCTTGCCGCCGGGATTCATCACGCCGTGAATGTCGCCACCATCAGTGACAACGGTCACGCGACTGGCGAAGAGGTTGCGGGTGTCGAAGCCACCAGCGGCGTTCAGCCAGATGAATCCGT
>JBILYM010000212.1:0-4251 GCA_044377725.1 Phycisphaerales bacterium | reverse complement strand
CCAGCTCCGGTCGAGGTACCGGCTGGATCGCCATCCACGCCAAGGATGTTGCTGTTGTCGATGGCCGCCTGGATGCCATAAGTCACGTCATCAATACGAATGACCCCAGTGGTGGGATCGGTCACGCTTTGACCGATGTATGCGCCGATACCGCCGCCCTTGGTCAGCACCTGCGCAAAGTTTGCATACAGGGTGTACGGATCGTTTCCGCCGGTGCAAGTGAAGTAGAAGTCTGCGTCAAATCCGGCGTCAAACTTCAGACCGGGGAGCGCGTTGACGGCGTCGGCACCCATGCGATTGAGACCGTTGAAGTCAACGTCGACGTTGTCGCTGCGCAGCTGATTCTGACCAGCACCCGCTTTGCAGTCGATGAAGAGTTCAAACTTATTGAAGTTGCTCTGCATGTTGCCGGCGAACGTCAGATACAGGTAGCCGCCGACCGCATCGAGGCTCGCAAACGCGCCATCAAGTTCGCTGCCGTCGCAGGTGCCCTTGAGGCCGTCGGTGCTGTTACCGAAGCCTGTGCCCACGGACTGAACGACCGCGGCTGGTCCATAGGCCGCCTCGGCAGTGCCATCGATGGCGATCTGAGCGAAAGCGGATGCGCTGAGTACCAACGCCGACGATGCAACAAAGTGGTAGTTCTTCATGTGTGGTGTAGCTCCTGCCTAAGTGCACGCATCCGCTGAATCGGGTGCTGAGTATGGAATCTGCTCGGGCAACTCGCCCGTGCGTCAAAGAATGTAGAGGCAACACGCAATTTGTCCAACCTTAGTTCGCGAACGATTCAAATTCTGACGGCTTGATGCCACATTTCCTGCCGTCCATGCAGCTGAACGCGCCAACTCCCTCCAATGCAACCGGCGTTTCCGCCGATAACTGCAGCACGGTCGCATCCCCCCTATCCTGACACGATGCCGCGTTTCCGACTGGTCGTCGCCTACGACGGCACCCATTTCCACGGTTGGCAGCGCCAAGATCCACCAGGCGCGCCGTCACTGCGCACCGTGCAAGGTGTGCTGGAGGCTGCTGTTGCCACCGCCGTGAAGCGCCGAGTGATCGTGATGGGCGCAAGCCGGACCGATTCGGGAGTGCATGGATTTGGACAAGTCGCGGCCTTCACCGCTGAGACGCGCATTCCGGTGGAGCGCATGGCGTTGGCGATCAATGCGCGCCTGCCGCGCGATGTCCGCGTTCGCTCCGCGGAAGTGGCTGACCCACACTTTAATCCGATTTCTGATTGCGTGAGTAAGTGCTACCGCTACTCGATTGCACATGGCGACTTGGGCACTGACGGAAATCTGCTCTTTGAGAAACGGTACGTGTGGAGTACCAGGCACCCCCTTGATCACACGCGCATGGCCGCCGCGGCGGGAGTGTTGGTGGGCACACATGACTTTGCAGCGTTCGCGCAGGCGAGCCATGGCCGCGACACGACCGTGCGATCCATCTATGGATGCACGGTGATCTCACCGCAGCCCGGGCGTATCACCATTGAAGTTGCCGGAAACGGATTTCTCTACAACATGGTGCGCATCATTGCCGGCACGCTTGTAGAAGTGGGCCGTGGGAAGGTTGATGTTGCGCATGTGCGCGAAGCACTGGCAACGTGCGATCGCTCGGCCACTGGTCCAACCATGCCGCCACATGGACTCCGACTTGAATGGGTTCGATACGGCGCTCTGCAAACCAATGAGGCCGATGCATGAGGCGGGCGGTTCGCGCTGCCTGCGCACTGCTTTGTGCGCTCGGAACGCTGCACTTGACTGCGAGCGTTTCGGCACGAACGACGTATGTGCTGTTCAGTGCTGCTGCGCTGGAATTGCCGCGTTCCCTGACGGATAGCAACGCCGCACTTGATGCGGCGCGCACCTTGCGGACCGAGATGGACGGACTGGCGACGCAAACCGCGGGGCTCACGCGTGATGCACGAGTGAACTTTCGACGCGTGGCCTTCGATCTGCTGTTTCACGGTGCGGCCGCTCCGTTTGATTCGCAAGCGATGGTGATTGCCGGGCTGCGGATGGTGGCCGTGCGTGCGGAACTTGATCAGATGCTCAGCAATCCACTTGCCAAGGAAATTAATCGCAAGGCGGTGGATGAAGCACTGCTGCGCTTTGTGCAAGCGAGTGACAACGGGCTTGAGCCGCTGCCGACGCCTGATCATCCAGAAGTGACACTTGTGCCAATGCTCTTGCCACTGGAGCAGGCGGTAGCGATGTTGGAATCTCGCACCCCTGCTCCATCGCCAACGGCTTGGCCAGCACGCGTTGATTTCACGCTCACCACCGCGGTCACCGCGGACACCGCACGCGACCCGGACGCCGTACTCACCGTAGCCACGTGGATCGATCCAGAAACACGCCAGGCACTGACTGCGGCGTTCCAGCGTGCTCGAAGTGCGCGTGACGCTGCCAGCATGCAGGCCATCACTGAATGCACGCGAGCGATCGAAGCTGGCACGACCTTGTCACATCACCCCGATGGTTGGACGACGAATGCCGTATGCCAAGGCCTGCGCGCACTGGCTGGCGCATTCAACCGCGAGCATGCCCAGCGACTGGCGGATGCCGTTACTGCCGAAACCACCTGCGTGGCGTTTAATCCTGCGCCACTGAGAACCGACCTGCGTTCCGTAGCAACCGATGTGCGAACGCGTGCCATCACGCGCGGAGTTCGGGTCGCGGTGGGGCTGCCTGATCTCGCCCGTGGTTCGGACGCTGATACTGATCTGGCTGTCAAGTCCCTGCAAGCAGATGCCGCTGATCTTGTGCGAATTGGCGCCATGCAAGGATGGGTAGATACGATCGGTGCGGTACGCGCGCAGTCACGCGCTGCATTCGAATCAGTCAGCAAAGGATGGGCAACCGCACTGCGTGACCCCGCTCGCGGCAAGGCAGCCCGCGATGCCATGGATATGTTCGCGACCGAAGCACCTCTCATGGTTGCGGGTCGGTTCGAACGCATGGTCCGACGCGGAGACCCAGCGGCCATCAATGCCTGTTCGGGGCGCTCAAGTGAATTACTTCAGGAACTCGACCGCCGCCGAAGTGCATGGGCGGGTGCATGGGCAAGTGGAAAGGCAAACACAGAAGCATCGCGACGTATGTTGCAAGGCTCACGATTGACAGAACTGTTGGAGTGGACTGCAGCGCTGCAGAGCCACGAAGGTGCGGAGCGCCAGCTCAACGCATGGGGAGGATTTGCAGCACCGGCTGACGGATGGATGCCGCACCCGAAGGCCATTGCTGCGCGCAGCGCGCTGGCGCTTGAAGCATTTCTCGCTGGACAGGACGAAGCTGCGGAAGCTGATATTGCCAACGTGGAGTCAGATGTCCCGCTCATGGTTGTAGTGGCGCGGCTTGCGGAAACGCTGGAGCCATGGCTGGCAACACGCAACACACTTGGTGCACGACTTGCCGCCATCCGCGATGTACCGGCCACGCACGCATACTTGGCTTCCGACCGTGCCGTCCTGATGCAGCTCGCCCGCTGTTTGACGGAAGTGACGCGAGCGCGCTCGCTCCGCCAGGGCGAAGTCGCCAAGGAATTGCAGGCCCTGACAACTGTGATTTGCGCTGAATTTGCGGGACAACTTGACGATGATGTGGCGCGATTGGCTGCGCTCAAGCGCCTGACAGCGGAAATTGCTGCCCGCCCCGCCTCTCCGGCCGGCGCTTCCCCAAAGCGCCGCTAGGCTTTGCGCATGAACATTCTTGTTGCAGGACCGCATCCCGACGATCAAGAACTTGGCATGGGCGGCACTATTGCCCGCCTGGTGTCGCAGGGACATCGCGTGCTGCTGTTGGACCTGACCGATGGCGAGCCGACACCCTTTGGAGATCGAGCCACCCGGGCGCGCGAGTCGGCGGAAGCCGCGCGCATTCTTGGCGCAGAGCGCATGACGCTCGACTTACCAAACCGCACCGTGACGCATTCGGTTGAAGCGCGGCACAAAGTTGCTTCGGTCATCCGCACCTTCCGCGCAGAGATGATCTTTGTTCCGTACTTTGAAGACGCTCACCCAGATCACATTGCTGGGACCCGCATTGTTGAAGATGCGCGCTTTGACGCAAAGCTCACCAACTGTGGGTTGGCTGGCGAACCGATCTATCCGAAGTGGTTGTTCCACTACTACGCAACGCACTTACGCATTGTGCCGCAGCCGTCATTTGTGTTTGACACGACGGGCTTCAGTGAGCAGAAGCGCAATGCAGTGTTGGCGTATCGAAGCCAGTTTGTGGACAACCC
>JBILYM010000033.1:0-12492 GCA_044377725.1 Phycisphaerales bacterium | reverse complement strand
GCATTGAGTGCGCCATGCTCAACACACTCGCCCGTGCAGCCAGTCCGCTTGCCGTTGACCTGCTATCCGCTCAACCCGCGCGATGGCGCCAGCACATCAAGCCGGATTTCACGCCCAACACATTGTCACTCCCATCACCGCGCGACCTTCGACTTCGCCGCCTCATCAGGCCCGCGCGAGTGGTGGTCACCGGACCAACCAACGCCGGCAAGAGCACGCTGCTCAACGCGCTCGCTGGTCGGGCGGTTGCCATTGCGCACCACACCCCGGGAACCACGCGCGATGCCGTTGCTGCGCGCATTGATCTGGCGGGACTGGTGGTCGATTGGTTTGACACCCCCGGCGTCCGCCCCGACATGGATCCCATCGAACGCGCTGCTACCGAACTCGCCGCGCGTGCGCTAGCGTGCGCGGACCTGGTGATTGAACTGACCGCTCCCGGACTTGGTTGGCACGCCATTGCGGGCGCCGCCACTGCGCTGCGCATGCGAGTGCTGAATCAATCGGACCGCGCTGATGCACGCACCTGCCCGGAGCGCAACAACGCCGATCTTGCCATCAGCGCGCACACCGGCGCCGCGATGGATGAACTGGTCGCCCGCGTTCGCGACGCGCTGGTTCCGCCTGCAGATATGGCCGATTCAACACCGTGGCGATTTATGGACGGCCTCCCTGCCCTCCCTACCCTCCCCACCACCGCATCGGCCTAACTCCGGCTACGCTTCACGCCCCATGAATACAGCAGGACTGATGCAAGGCAAGAAGGGTCTCATCGTCGGCATCGCCAACGATCGCAGCTACGCAACATTCATCACTGAGAGCCTCCTCAAGGCCGGCGCGCAGTGCGCATTCACGCACCTGCCCGGCGAGAAGATGGAACGCCGCTGCCGCAACGCGCTGACCGAACTGGGAGTCACCGACCCATGGCTCATGCCGATGGATGCTGGCAGCGATGCCGATCTTGATGCGGTGTTCGCCAAACTCAAGGCTGACTGGGGCACTATTGATTTCGTCGTCCACTCGATCGCGTTTGCTGACAAGAGCTGGCTCGAGAAGGGCAAGTTCTGCGCCACGCCGCGTCAAGTATTCACGCAGGCCATGGACATCAGTGCCTTCACGTACCAGGCCATGGCCGTGCGTGCCGCAGACCTCATGCCGAACGGCGGCGCAATGATTGCACTCAGTTACTACGGCGCAGAGAAGGCTGTCCCCGGCTACAACGTCATGGGCGTTGCGAAAGCAGCGCTTGAAGCCACCAACCGTTACATCGCCATGGAACTTGGTGCCAAGCAGATCCGCGCCAATGTCATTAGCGGTGGACCGCTCAAGACGCTCAGCGCCATGGCTGTTGGCGGCTTCGGCGAAATCCTCGGCTGGGTTGAGAAGAAGGCACCGCTGCAACGCAACATCACCGGCGAAGAAGTCGGCGACACCGCGCTCTTCTTAGTGAGTGACCTCTCCAAGGGCATCACTGGCCAGTGCATCTATGTTGATGCGGGCTATTCGATCATGGGACTGTGAACAACAGCGCGGCGATCTTTAATTGATCGCCGCGCGTGGTGTTCAGCGGCGGCCACCGCCACCGGAACGACCGCCACCACCAAACGATCGCCCACCGCCACCGGAGCGGCCGTATCGACCGTAGTTAGAACTTCCACCGCCGCGATTTCCGGCGCCATCGAAGTCATTGCCACGATCGCCGCCCCATGAATTGCCGCTACTTCGATACCCGGCATTCCCTGCGTTTCCCGCATCGCCGCGGTTGCCGTTAAATCCATCACCGCCCTGCTGCCAGCGGTCAGACATCGAAGAACGCCAGTCGCCGTCCGTTCGTGTGGCGCGTTGTTGGTTCAGCTCAGAGACTGCGCCCGCGTTGGTAGCGGCGCTCCATTGTCCATTGCTGTACTTCTCCCATGATCCGCCGGAGCCGCTTTGGTCTCGATACACCTGACCATCACGCGTTGAATACACATTGTTGCCCGTAGCGACCGTGGTGTTGCCATCCGTATGTGCAACGCCCCATGTTCCATTGTCAGTCTTCACACCCGCCGCGGTGACTTGATTTCCGGTGGCAGTATTGCCCGCCGTTACTTTGCCTGCCTCCACGGTGTTGCCGTTCGGACCACCCGCTTCCGCCGTTCGTCCAGCCGCGTAGTTACCCGTTTCCGGGTTGTAACCCGCAGCGCGAGCGCCCTCCGCCCACTGGCCGGTGTACGCATTGTCAACATAGCCACGCTGCCCAGCGGCACGCGCGCCCGTCGATGAGTTGTACGCCGATGCAGTGCTGCGCTCCCACGCACGACCGGTCCACGCGTTGAAGCCCGCGCTGTTGCGCGTCACTGCGTTGACATCGCCCCAGTGTTGATACACAGTGCCGGTGGTTGCCGCCCAACCGCCCGGGCCCCATGCTGCGTACCCGTGCGGTCCATAGGCGCCCGCGTATGGACCCCAATATGGATACGGTCGGTAGTAGTAGTAATCATCATCCATCGCCCAGCCCATGCCGTATGCCATGCCCCAGCCCATCCACGGGTTGTAGGCGGGATTGGTGGCGTAGCCATACGTCAGCGGTGCAGCAACCCACGTGTCGCCGATGTACGGGTCGTACACATAGCCCGTTCCGTACACCACCACTTCGTCTTGCACATACGCGCCGAAGTACCCGGGGGTGTAACCCACCAAGACAAAATCCGCAGTGCTGCCGTAAATGCGCACGAACGTGACGTTGTAGTACGGACTTGATGCGGGAATCGAATAGATCGCTGGCGGAACCCATGTTGCCACAATCCATGATCCATCAAGTGCGTTCGATGCAAACCACACGCCGTCCTTGATGGCGTACCACGAAGTTGGCGAAACCATGAATGTTGGAACCGACGCGTTCGATACTGCTTGCAGCGTGGTGTCCGCAACGGCCACCATCACCGGAGTGCCGCCAACAATCTGCGGCTTCGGCATGGTCTGCGTGCGGGGCACGCGCGCCATTTGCGGAATAGCGTTGGAGATCATCGCTTCCTGTGACTGTGCAGTACCCGGTACTGAAGCCAGCACGTTCTCCTTCGAACTGTCACTCGGAATCAGACGGAAAGCCATCGGAAGATCCGCGGCAGGCCAATAGGCCCACGGTCCCTGCATGGAGGGCGCGCCGAACCATCGCCCAGAGATCAGTACAAAGTTGATACCGCTGGATGTCACTCGAAAGATGTTGCCACTGGTGTTGGAAACAAACTCCAAGCCACTGCTGCCAAGTGCTTCCCACTTTGGCGCGCCGTCAGTCACAATGACTTCCGCTGGCTGCGTAGAAACCACAATGTTGGGAACAGATTTTGCAAGCGAAGCCACTGGAATGGCGGGCGTTGCGGGTGCGGGTGCGGAGCTCGCGGTGGCTGCAGCGGCGGGTGTTGATGCAGGAGCTGCTGAAGGAGCTGCTGCAGGTGCAGTTGCTGGTGTTGATGCCAGAGCAGGTGCCCCCGCAAGCAAATTCACCGCTGGTTGCGTAGCAGCCCAGGTGGCAGCGGCGGCAAGATCTGCATTCCCCGCAGCATCACCGACAGTCCACGGACCAGCAAGAGTCTTTGCAGTCATCCATCCATCGGCGATCTTCAACCACCACGCGCGCGCACTGTCACGGGCCAGCAACATCTGCGTGTTCATCACACGCTCTAGTTTCGTTCCAGGAATCTCCTGCAGTGCGGGCTTACCTTGTACTAACACTAAGACTGTCGGTACGGAAGCAATGGTGATCGCGGGCGGAGCATTGCGCAGCGGTGCTGCTTGCACGTGCGGCGCCGTTGCCATGGTTGGTACCGCTGCCTCCAAGCGATCAAGTGAAACCGTCACGGATCGAGCCCCACCCTTTGCCTGCATGGCTGCTTGCATGGCAGACTCGGCGGCGGGATCTTCGGGAATAGAAACTCCGGTCACCGTGAGGCGGGTCAACTCCACCATGCGGTTGATTCGATTGACTTCCGTGGACGCGGTGAACGAAAATGTTCCGTAGGTCAAGGTCTTGCCACCAACTGGTCCGCGCGAGAATGCGCAGGTACCGGCCAGAGTGCGCGCATCCCACGATTCCAAGGTCGGTGGGTAGACCGTGACAGTGAATCCACCCGATTCAAAGATGCGCGGCCAAGCATCGGCGGCGGATACTGAGGCCGTCGGAACAGCCGAGGTCGACCCCGTCTGATGGGCGGCTTCGGCGCGCGAGGCGCATGCATTTGCAATAGCGGCAACCAGAACCGACATGCACAGACGACGGAAGAGGAATGAATTCATTGGTGTTCTTTCGAAAGCGCGTGATCATCATGGAATGACCGCCATGTGCGGTACCGACCCCTGCGAATTGCAATCCTAACTGCCGTTTCTAAAGCACCACGCCGCGGCTATAATCAATTTCCTACTGCATGCGTAGCTCAGCTGGATAGAGCATCGGTCTTCGAAACCGAATGTCGTTGGTTCGAATCCAACCGCGTGCGTTTGAAACGCCACTGGCATTGCGCTAGTGGCGTTTCTCTTTCCCACACCGTCCCGCTCAGTACCACTCCGTGCCACTGAAAAGGCACGCCTAGTGGCACGGTCATCTGTTCCAGTAGCGGCGACTACACGTCCCAGGCAGAGCGCTGGGTATTGATTCGCTCGACTGCGATACGCAGCTCACTTCGTACAGAATTGCTCATGGGTAGGTCCTTATGCCAGGACGGTGCCGGGACCCTGCGGAGGACATTTCCCACAGAGTGACAGCACCTCCTCACGTTGCAATGTGAGATGGCAGCGAAACACTATCAGGGAGCGGTGAAGTACCTACTTCATCCGTCTCTATAAATCTCGACCGCCAGTTGCATAAATACAAGTAATACGATCAACATGGCACAAATGGTTATGTGATCAACCAGCCAGCGTAGAACCTCATCCGCGCTTCTAGAGATGGACTCTTTTTTCAATAACTGTCGCGAAGCTGCCTTCACGCCAATAGCGATCCATAGGAGTACAGCTAGAGCCCAAAGCGATGGAACCGTTTCATTTAGTAACTTCCATTGATATGTGTCGGAGTACGGAATGTCGAAAAACTTAACTACAAAAACAACAATCACACCGAGCACGAGACAAACTATGGGCGTTGCGGCATCACTACACATCGCACGCATGAAGCCATAACTCTCCCACGCTAAACGCTTCGCTTGAACCTTAACCTGCGGGTAAAAGGTGGTGCCGGCTTTAAGGTTGGGTGGCTCTAGCCGCTTCCCGTTTAAGATCACGGCACCTGCTTCTAATCGCTCGCGCGCCAGCTTGCGATACTCCTCCTCCTCGATTCGCCGCATGTCTTCATCGGATAGTGCCATAGGCGCAGGTTACCCCTGTTGGCAATGAATCAGTATCAGGGAGAAGTGAAGTAGTTACTTCCTGAATGACGAGATCAGTAGCCAAACCAATAGCCCCGATGCGATGCAAAGGCGCCAGTGCGTAAACAGCACATATAAAATAGTCCACCCCGCGAATCCAGCGACGCCCTTCGCATCGCGATATATCTCAGTACTCACCCCACGCACCTCTAGCCGCTGATCGCCCGAAGAACGGATATCTGCTTCCACGCGCACAGTGCGCTCTAGGCGCTCGCGCGCCAGCTTGCGATACTCCTCTTCTTCAATGCGCCGCATGTCTTCATCGGATAGTGCCATGGGCGCAGGGTACCTCTGCTGGCGTGGTCGCTGGCGTGGGTAGTGTCTAGTGTCAGACGGTAAGGGAGAGAGACACCGAAGCGCTGGCGTGGTCAAGGACGAGCTCTTGCATGGTGTGCTTGTAGGTCATGCTCACCAGGAATGAGGTAGTTACGCCGTATCCCTCGACTTACTGGATGCGTTCCGTTTGGGTCGTGATTGCTTCCGCCTTCGCGTTCCCCAAATCTTGCGCCAGATGAACTCTTTGGTACCCGTAATGGCGCCAACAGCTAGCCCAACCCCGGCGCTGGCAAGACCAAATTCAAAGTCTTTATAGACGATGACCATCATCAGTCCCAACCCCAGCCCGAACCCTGCAAGCACCATGGGCGTTAGGTATGGAATGCTGTCAATATCTTCAGGGCTAGACATTGCGTCAATGTACTACGCGCGGATGCCAGCCGGCGCGGCGTGTTGTCTGTTTTGGCGGATCCACACCGCGGTGCCTTGGGCGATAGCCCACCCTCGACCTTATGACGGCGGGTATGGATACATATTGTGCACACGCTTACCCTGATTCTTCCTGCATGACGATGCTCCCACAAGGCGGTGCCCAACGTATAGGAGGGTACCCCCGGGGCACCCTAATCGTGTCTCCTGGTTCACTTACCTTTACGCGCTGGCTTTGGCTTGCTCTTCACGCTGCTCCTCCCTACCGCCTTGACACTAGACACAACCCTGGCTGGCGTTACTGTCGGGATGGGTATCACTGTTGCCTCTGCCATTGCCAATAGACCAGCGCGCACATTCGGCGCCAAGCGTGCCCACAGCGCCAAGAGTTTGGCAGTATCGGCGTCCAGTTTGGCACGCCTGGTGGCACGGTCACGCTTTAAAGGCACCTCATTAGTGCCATGTTCACCAGTGTGAATATCCCTAGAATCACTGCACAAAACCGCTCCTAACGCGGTAAGATTTATGCCACCTGGTGAATCGGTCTTCGAAACCGAATGTCGTTGGTTCGAATCCAACCGCGTGCGTTTCTGATTCGCCTGATTCGTCTCGCTCGCCTGTTGCCCCACATGAGTGTTCGCAAGACCCCTGGCATTCGTGTGGAGCCTGTTCGCAACGGGCATGGAATTGTGGCGCTCAAGGCGTTCAAACCCGGCGACCAAGTGTGCGCCATCAAGGGCATCATCGTCAGCAGTGATCAAGTTTGGAAATACTGGGACACCAACCCGCGTATGGCCGCTAACTGCATGCGCTACGACGCGGATCGATACCTGAACCCCGAAGGCGAGGTTGGCGCGTTCGCCAATCATTCATGCCAGCCGAATTCGTTTGTCCTGAAAGAGGGACGACGCTTGGTGATTCGCGCCATCAAGCCAATCGCCGCGCATGACGAAGTCACCCACGACTATGCGACGCTGATTGGCGCTGACGATATTTGGAAGATGCGCTGCAATTGCGGCGAATCACGATGCCGTAAGACCGTGCAGAGCTTTCACAAGCTCCCGGCCGGAACGCTGCGCCGCTACAAGGCGCTTGGTGCAATTCCAGATTTCATTCTTGCCACCCTCTGAGCCCCGCGAGACGGTCGCGCTCTCTGCGCCCCACCGCCTCACGCCGAGCCATTGATTCTTGTTGGTTGGTCCTTAGCGACCGCCAGGGAATCCGCCCATTGGGCCGTTCATGCCACCCATTGGTCCGCTCATTCCAGGTCCCCACGCATCGAACGGATCAGGGACCGCAGTTGCGTTGGACTGTGTTGCAGCTGGAGTAGAAACGGTTGACGCAACCACTGGCATCTGCGCATCATCCGGGATCCAGTCATTGTCAACATCCAGAGCCAAGCCGGCGCGAATCTCGCAGATGTCAATGAGACCATTGGCATTCATGTCCTGCGCAAATCCCGCGCTGACTTCGTATCCGTCAGGCAAACCATTTGAATTGCAGTCCGGATCGCAGGAATCCGGGACGCTGTTGCCGTCGCGATCAGAGATCCAACCCATGGCGATCTCTTCCTCGTCGGACACACCGTTCTGATTGCAGTCACCAAAGCACGATGTGTCAAAGACGTTGCCATCACCGAACGCGAAGTCTCCGCCCAAGGCGAACGCTTCAGCGCCGCACAGACGGCTTGATGCAATGCGCACACCAGCGCCGCGGCTGAAGAGGCTGCGGGCCTCGTCGCTGTAATTACCGGTGAAGGTGCACCGCGAAACATCCGCGATTCCACCCAAGAGATACACCGCGCCGCCCGACTCAATGGAGCGGTTGCGGTTGAAGTCAGTGCCATGCAATTCAAAGGTGGTGTTCTCACCAAACACAGCACCGCCCCAGGCGCCGCTGCGAGTGGAATTGTCTTCAACGGTACACGCCAAGATGGAGACATTTCCACCCTTGCTGTACAAGGCACCGCCGAAAGTAGCTGAGATATTGTGCCGGAAAGTGCATGCAACAAAGCTTGGCGAACCACCTTCGTTACTCACTGCGCCGCCGGACTTCTCGCTGCGGTTGTCATCAAACTTGCAACCACTGAAGGTGCCCAAGCCGTCGCGCATGATGACGCCGCTGCCTTGATTACCTGCGATATGTGAATCGCGCACATCAAAGGACACGCCGTCAAAGATCATGCCAGTGCCAGTCTCGCCGCGACCACCAACAACGGAAATACCGGTCACAGAAATTCGCTGCTCAGCACTGCCGCTGAAACTCAACACGGCGCCGCGACCAAAGCCACGAACAACCGTGACATCGGATCCGGCTCCAGTAATCGTCAAGGACTTTCCGTCCACCACCACTGCACCCACGTAGGTTCCTGGGGCGATCCGAATAGTTGCGCCATTGTTGGCAAAGTCAGCGGCTGCCTGGATGGATGAGGCCTCGGTGGGCACGTCAATCACGCCGTCGTCAAGAGCATCAAATGCAACGGCAGGTCGAATGAACTCTGCGTTCGCGCCGCGCGTAAAGAAACCACCGCGCATGGCGATGAACACTGCGGCCAGCAAGAAAGTGCCAATGCCGGCACTGGTGGCTGCGTGGGTTCCGAAGTGGCGGACCGTTGAGGTTGATGCAATGCGTTTCATGCGGGAACTCCTGAGCGCCGAGCGAGAATTTCGCTTGGCACGGAGGACTGTCGGTTCTGCAGAGGCAAGACCGGAGCAAACAAGCCGAATTCTGTAAACAATTCGAGTAATTCTGCTCTCCCAAGGGTCAAATTCAGCCTCTGGCGCCCGCTGCGTAACAAATTACCGACCACCTACACTGCCAACGTGCGTCCGAACTGGTTGCTCGCTCTCCTGTTCTCCACCGCGCTCGCCGTGACGGCGATGCTCGCTGGCTGTGGATCCGGAGCGAACCCCCGCTTTGATGCCCTGCCGGGGCCACTGAGCACCCTCGACTTGGCAATCGCCGCCGCCGATGAAGCCGCGCCGCTCAGCGCCGATGAGTGGGCATCGCTTGAGTCGATGCATGACCATTACCTGACCGACTTCGACCGCCTGCGCGTTGAGGCAATCGCTCCGCTCGTGCGCGAAGTCCGTGCGCGTGAGGAGTCCGAGTGGGTTGGTGATATGGAAACGCTGGGTCGATTTGCGCGCAAGCACGCCGTTGTTCTTGGGCGGATCAAAGCACTCGATGACCGCTTCACTGCTGACGTGTCCGAAGCATTCCAAACACGAGCAGCGTTCGTTGATCGCGTGACCAGTCGACGCGCCATTGATCGCAGCACTCGCATCATTCAGGGTCTCTCCAACGGCGACGACCGCACGCCAACCGTGCTTGACCTTGAGCCGTCAGTACGCGCGCTCGGCCTGAACGCCGCAGAACGGGCCGCAGTGGAACCCGCACTCGCCGAGTACCGCCGCGACCTGGCACGCGCTGCGGAACAACTTGCCGCTGCCCAAGTGGCCTTGCCGGCAAGCAAACTTGCCGCACTCAAGAGCGCGGGCGTCAGCGCGGAAACGGTCAAGCAACTTGCCGCGCACGCCAAGGAAAGCGACGCCGCGCGTGACGCACACAATCAAGCTGCCGAGGCACTTTCCGCCGCCGAGCGCGTCGGCATGCGCCCCATCGCCCGCGCGTTTTCCCAGGTAGACGAAGCGAATCGCCGCGGACTGGCGGCCATCACCGCTGCACTGCCACCCGAGTCCGGCGCCCGACTCACCGCCGACGATGAACGCCGCCGTACCAGTAACGATCCATACATCGAAGGCGGACGCTTCATGCTGGACGTCTACGCGCGCCACCCACTTGTTCGAAGCGGCCGCGCCAGCCAAACACGCAACGCCGTTGAAGATGCCCGCACCGCTCTTGCCGCGGTATCGCTCCTCAAGATTCAGAGCGAACGCGCTCGCCTCAGCGCGGCTGACCGAGGGGAAGCGCTTGCCGATGACGGCACCAAGGCGCGCCTGGAGGCAGAGCAAACCAAAGCAGTGGCAGCCTTCAAGAAATTACGCGCCGCCGCCGAGCGCGAGATCGATGACGGCACGCAAGAGCTTCTTGATAAATCCATCGGCACCACTTCGGATGAAATGCGTGAACTACTCACGCCCATGTTGGGTGCAGGCAACGCAGACCGAGTGGTTCGCGCGGCTGGCCGTGGGATCTTCCGAAGTTCCCGAGAGCGCACCGAAGTCCCATGGAATTCCGACCACTCCATCGCCGAGCAATTGCTGCTTGCGCCCGGTATGGACCATGAAGCCTTCCACCTCGCCGCACGCGCAGTAGGCGCCAAAGATGATGATCCACTGGTGGAGCAAATCTGGGATCGACATCAAGCCCGCGTTGATGCGCTCATGGTGCGCCAACGTGAGCAGATGCGCACCCTTGAAGCAAAGTCATCCGAGGCCGCCAACCGCGCCACCGAAGATCCAACTGGGTTTGAACGTTCGCTCGGTGATTACTTGCAATCACTGCTCGCCGCCGATGGAGAGCGGCGCCAAGCCGATGATGAGACGTTCCGCGAAGTTGCTATCGCCATTGGCCTTTCGGAAGATGATGGACGATTTGTGCTGGCTCGAGCGGTGTCCGCTTCTCGCCGGGCATCGCTTCCATGGCAGCGCTTTCGGCAAGCATGGCTCCTTGGACCTCTGTGGGAGTCGGATGCTGATCCAATTTCCGCGGCGTTGGTGCTTGAAAACGAGGTCGAACGCAACGCCGCATTGGTGTTACTGACGGCACATGCTGACCGCCTGCGAACCAGTGCCGATGAAGCGCGCCGTGTCGGACTCGAAGCGCTCCGCGACTTTCTCCTGTTTGGCGTGCGTGCCAAGCGCGACGGCAAGGACGGCAGTCCCGAATCATTCCGCAACGCACCCGAAGTGCGCGGAATTGTCACGCGCGTTCATCAGGCGGGCAAAGCACGACGCCAATCACAGCGCGACGCCATCGCTTCAATTACAACCATGGATCAAGCTCTTGGCGAACGACTGACCACCGCGTGGCTGAACGCCACGTTCCCGCAGTTCTTTGCAGAGGGACGCGCACAGCGCGATGCGGCGGACCTTGCTGATGCAGGCAGTCCGCCCACTGCAAGTGATTCAGCAACCGCAGTCCTTGACGGCGGAATCGATCGTTGGAAGATTGTTGATCAAGACATGATCCGACGACTCACGGAATGGCAAGACGCCCGGCGCGAAACCCCTGCGCCTTCCGACGGCGCCGAATTGGTGACCGCCGCTGCCACCGATCCAGAACTTGCTGCACTCCGAACCCTGCGCGATGAAAACGCGTGGCGACTGCTCCGTATGGCAGCTTCCGCGCAAGGCCAAGCCCCGGACGCGCGCATGCGTAACGATGATGGCGCGGGCGCAGTACCACGTCCAGCAACGTGGGCACCGTGACTGTTTGCAGCCGCTCATCACTCCCGTGTTGCCGGGCCGCCCTTACTTGCGATCGCGTCCCGGCGCTTGACCATGCGTGCCGGCGCCTTGCACTACATCGTCCACCTTCTTCATGATGAACAGGTAGTTGAATCCGCGCAGGTAGAAGTTCTCTTCAACGGCTGTCTTACGCCAGTTGCCCTTCTCTAGTTTCTGATTCTGCCGCACAACACAAATGATGTCCACCGGGACGAATAGTTTGCGCATCATGGCAAACAATTCAAAGCCAATCGGCATGAATGTGCCAGCGCCGCTGCCAGTGGGGGCACCCTTTTTCTTCTTCCAGCTATCGCTCACATAGAGACCCAAGTAGCGACGATTTTTCATCACCCGGTGACACTCGGAAACAACTTTGGTCATCGCCGCGTAGTACGCCTTGCCGCCGTCATCCCCGGCAGCGTCAAGCTTGCCGATGCAACGCGCGTCATCGGAATATTCAATGTGTGTGGAGTACGGCGGATCCAAGAACACAAAGTCCACGCTGCCATCTTCCAGGGGCAACTTGCGCGCGTCGGCTTGCAGAATGTCTTCGCGGCGTGGCACCAAGTCATAACCCTTCACTGGGCGACCAATGCTCTTGCACACATCAATCGTGGTGCCACTGCCGCACATCGGATCAATGACGCGATCATTCTCGCGCGAGTAGCGCATGAGCAATTGCCAGATCACCCATGAAGGCGTTGCGCCCGCGTAATCCTTGTCGCCCTGCATAGTGTGGCGCCTGCCGTCGGCGTCCGTCCAGTCGTAATGCTGACTTGGGTACTCCCACAGCGTTGTTGGCATCACCTGCAGCGGCGGTCGAGTGACACGGGCCGCCCCTTCAGTGCGGCCAAAGCGTGCAGGACGATGAGAAGAACCGGGGCGGTCAGGACGAGGCATGTGGCGAGTGTAAATGGTTACCGGCGCGCCAAACCGAGCGAACAATGACGGAAGTGCGTGCGTTGTTGGATATACTC
>JBILYM010000211.1:0-4283 GCA_044377725.1 Phycisphaerales bacterium | reverse complement strand
CTTTCGAATCAGTCAGGTGACAGTCAAGGGCGGCGAGTTACGCCCGGCCCCTGGTCACGAGGATTTCTTGCTCTTGGAAACCGCCAACGGCAAGGAAATTCGCAGCGCCCACGCGTCGGCCGGCACACTGCGTGCCGTAAGCGAGGCAGGATTTGAACCACGATTCGCACTGATCATTCCCGGCTCCACGCAGACGAAGGACCTGGTCACCGGGCTTCCTGGACGTTGGGCGCCACGTATTGATGATTTGCTTCCAATCGGTTGCACTCCAAAGGATTGGTCAGCCGTTTCAAGTGTGGAAGTGCTGCGCGCCGCACGTGAGTTTCCGACCGCCGATGGCATTGCTCCGCTGCCAGCCATGCGTGCGCAACTTCCTCGGCAAACAGCGAGACTGCAGCTCATGCGCGACGATGTGGTGTGGGAGTGTGATTCGCACGTGGCCAATCGTTTCGCGCAATCGGCAAGCATTGTCTTGGTACTACTCTTGGGCGCGGCGCTAGCGGTAGCAATGAAGCGAGCGATGCCACTCACTGTGTATCTCTTGGCATTCATTCCCGCGGTGACCAACATATTCATGGTTTCTGGCGGTCAGCTGCTGATGTCTGACGGCAAAGTGCTGGTTGGATCCGTGGTCATGTGGGGCGGGAACTTCTTGCTGTTTTCAGTCTTGTTCTTGACATGGAGGCGCATCGTTCGCAACTGAACCGGCGAGCATGTACGTCATGCGTATCCTTGATCGAACCATCATCGGCCGCTTTCTTTGGAACTTCTTTGTCCTATTCACGCTGCTATTCATCTTTGCTTCCTCGATTGATGTGATCTTGCAGATGGAGAAGTACTTGCGTGCCGCGTCATACGTTGTAGAAAACGGCACCTACAAGTACCGAGCGGTTGCATTTGTGGCGATGATTTTTCAGTTTCACGGTCCGCGCGCCTTTCAATTCTTCCAGTTCATGGTTGGTCTGCTCGGCGTGGGTGCTATGGGCTTCACGTTCTCACAGATGCATCGCACGCGAGAACTCGTGGCAATCATGGCCGCCGGCGTTCCGCTGCGGCGCTGCGTGTGGGCGGTGTTGGCAGCATCGCTGGCATTGAATGTCCTTGGTGTACTGAACCAGGAATTGGTGCTTCCACGCTTTGCTGATCAGTTGATGCTTGATCACTCCGATCTTGGTAGACGCGATCGCGCCTCGTTCCCAGTGACCGTGACACGTGATAGCGCTGGCAACTTGCTCTATGCATCCAGCTTTGATCCGGAATCACACCGGATTACTGGATTCCTTGGCCTGGAACGCGACGAGCGTGGCTCGCTGGTACGCCGCACCACCGCGCCATCTGCCAACTGGGATGAGGAGCGATCAACCTGGGTGCTGACCGGTGGTACTTCGGTGTTGCGTGATCCGGCAGTGCGCGATGGCGTGACGCAGTCTCCGCCACCAATGCCGGCGTCGGAGTGGAAGACGGATCTTTCGCCAAAGGCCATCACCGCTCGGCACTACCGCCTCTTTGCGCAGATGCTTTCGAGTGCGGATCTTGGCAAACTTGCAGAAGCGGGCGCGCTGGAGCGTTCCCAAGCGGATCGCATGCAGTTGGGCCGCGTTGGTTCAGTGCTCGTCAATTTGCTGGTGTTGGCCATCGCCGTGCCGTTCTTTCTGAAGCGCGGTCCTGCCAACATGTTGCAGATGTGCATAGCGGCGGCCACCATCGCAGTGCCCACCATCATCGTGTCGGCCGTGGTCATGGCTGCGCCGATCAGCGGATTGCCAGCGGCAGTAGCGGTGGCGATACCGATTGCGCTACTTACTCCTGTGGCGGTGGCCCGGATCTCGTGGCTTCCATCCTGACGCGGTTCCATCCGTCCGCCAGTGCGTCATCAAAGATGGTTGGTTTGGCCGTGCGCACTAATTCCTGCGCCAGTTGATCCATACGCGCGCGTTCCTGAGCAATCCGTACGGCACGCGCCGCTTCTTCATGGACGGCGCTGAGTGGAACACCGTCGCCAGCAACGTCGCCTTCATATCGAACGATGACATAGCCGGTGCCCACCAGTACGGGTGCTGATACTGCGCCCACGGTGGGTACGGACCAGAGCGCTTCGCGTACCGCGGCGGGCACGCCGGGATCAAACTTACTCATTGGTGAAATGAGACCGCCGCGCGCTCCACTGATATCAGTGCTGATTTCAGCAGCAATATCCTCAAATCGATCACCTTTCGCCAGCCGGTCGGTCACGCTTTGTGCGCCGCGCAGGTCAGGGACGGCAATCACTCGCGGCTTACGCTTCGGGCCGTGGGCGGCATCATGCGCTGCCGCAATTTGCGTTTCCTGCACTTCAACATCGGGCGCTACCAATGCACGCAGCACCGCGTTGCGCCACAACAGTCCGTTCCAGCGCACTGGTCCCAGGCCTTGGCGTGCTCGTAATTCCTCTAGTAATCGATCGGCGCGGGCACGGTCTTTATCCAGATAGCCGAGCAGCAATTCCTCTTCGCGTTTCAGAGCTGCGGCATCCGGCGCAATGTTGCGTGTGCGCGCTCGTTGCGCAAGTTGTTCGTCCAAGAGCACTTCTTGCAGTGCGGCACTTCCTGCAAGTTCCGCAAGTACTGGGCGCAGGCGATCCCACGTGATGGTGCTGTCCTTCCAAATGGCGGCGATACCAGCGGCGCCGTCCACGCTCTTGACCAGGGGCGGACCGGACGGCACGGGTGCAGCAGGGGGCGCAGGCACTGGCTGCGCAGAAAGAAGAAGGACCACCATCATCGCGCTGTTCATGCACGCAGTCTACGAGTGTCTCACTGGGCGAGCGGCACTTTGTAGACCACGCCGCCAGACACGGTACGCGCCACCGGATTGAGTAGTGACGCCACTGCGCGCACTCGGTCGGGGGTGAGGATTGGGTCGATCCAACCCGATGCCTTCCACCGTGCCAGCATGGATTCACCGATGGCTAGGTGGGTGAGGTGTTCATCGATACTGAGCGCGCGCACGGCAGCAGCTGGATCATCCGGATGCGCGCGCAACACGCGGCTCAACGGTCCGCCGTCCCACACGGTGCCGGTGATCGGCGTGGTGTGGCACCAGAACACATCGGCATCGCCTTCGCTACCGAGTACGGCACCGGGGGGCAATTGCCAGTTGGCAATCCAGGCAAGCGGCATGGCGTCGCCAAGGGTGGCTGATTCCTGCGCGAATGCTGCGGTACCCGGGCCAAGGTCATTGGCAATTTCTCGCACCATTCCCTGGCCATCAACATCCGTTGCTACGGTGCGGCCAGAAGCGCACAGCTCCACCGCGCTGGCGGTGCGCGGATCGATCCGCATCAATAGGCTCGGCTGTAGTGACCACGCCGTCAGCAGCAGCGCGCTGAGTGCAACAATGATTCCGCGCGTCTGTTGTGCCAACACTGGCGCGGCCGCCACCGCGGTTGCCACCGTCAGCGGCACTGCACATGGAAGCAGGAAGCGTGACTTCAGATGAGTTGCAAACATCCAGAACAGCAACTGCGCCGCCAGCATCGCGCCGAGCGCAAGACCCATGGGCCGCATGTTTCGCACTCGCCGCATACCGATCATGAGCACCACGATCGCCGCGCTTCCGATCCAGAACGCAACGCTCCATTGTGGCAGCCACGGATCCGCATCGGGGGCCGCACCGAATCCCTGCAGGAATCCGGCATCGACAAGCGCACGGAGGCGCGCGCCGATTCCCATGTCGGCAGCAGCCGCGTGACCGGCGGCAAAGCGTGTCATTTGCTCTTCCGTCCACCATCCATTGCCAGATGAAATGAGCGGCACCCGAAACGGGAACGTCCACGATCCGGTGGCGGCAAGATTTCGGATGAGCCACGGCGCCAGTATCAGGAGCGCCGTGAGCGAGGCCGCTCCGGCGCTCGCTGCCAACGCCCGTGCGGGGCGTGAGGCACTGGTGGTGTTGGTTGTATGTGCGGTCACCAGTGCCCAGCACGCAAACGGCAGCACCGCCATCCCTGCAGCAACCAACTTTGCACCCACCGCTGCGCCCAGCAGCAAACCCAAAGCGACCCCGATGCGCCACACTCCAGCGTGCTCGCGCGCCGTCCACGCCAGCATCGCAGCAGCCAGCATCAGCAGGACAGCCATTTCGTTGTAGGCCAAGCTTCCGGTGACGATCACCCACGGAATCCCAAGGAATCCGCAACATCCGATCGCGCGTGCCCATGCACGCTGGCGCCGATCGCCTCCGGCAAGCACCTCGGCAATGGCTGCCACCATCCACGCGGCGCATACCGCTAGCACCGCGTGCAG
>JBILYM010000210.1:0-4286 GCA_044377725.1 Phycisphaerales bacterium | reverse complement strand
ATTCTTGATTGATGTCACCTGGACAAAGTTGTCTGGGCACCAGATTTCCTCTCCAGCATTTACACAGCCAGCGCGACCCATGTCTGCCGTCGGTGGTTAGCTCAGTGGCCCAACACACCATGCATACAACTACCGTGACTGCTTGCACACTGCTATGGACCGTCATGCTCTGTGGATGCGCATCGGAGGTCACCACGAACACCGCTCTGCCCGCAGAGGCGAAGGCCGTTGACCGCGATCTGGCCACAATGAAGGCTTCGCAACTGTTCGACCAACGCGCACGTGCGGCAGCGTCACCCCAAGTGCGCGATGAATTCATTGCTGTCCTTGCTGAAAAGTCACGTCCTGACAATGTGCAAGGATTTGAGTGCGCAGTCCTGCAGGCCATGCTCATTTCGCAACGCGATGACAAGCCAATCGATCCGATGCCGCTCCTGAAGCGCAGCGCGGCGCAAGATGGAATGCAGACGAAAGTTGGCAGCGAATTGCTTGATGTACTGGCGAATGCGAGCCCTGCTGATCTTGCTCCACATGCCGATATGGTGCGTGCGTTGCTGGCCACGCTGAGTGACGGCAAAGCGTCCACTGCGATCATCATGAAACTTGACACGCTCGTCGATGTGGCGCGCGTGGCACTACCGGAGCAAGAAGCAACCGCTGCACACACTGCAGCGCTGGCATGCGTCAAGGCAAACATTGCCAAGAACTCCGCCATGGCTGCCAAGCTCCGTGATGCAAGGAGCACGGAAACCAAGGGAAGCAAAGAAGCCAAGGACTCAGCCAAGAAGTCGGCACGCATTGAGTTATCGAATTTGGGTCTACGGCGAATCTTGCGCCGCCTCGAAAGTGCCGCCGGACGCGGCGAACTCACCGGACGCACTGCGCCAGAGCTCCATTGCGAATGGGTTCGCAACGCCGATGGTTCAACGCCATGGAATCAACTGTCTGACCTGCGCGGCAAGATTGTGGTGATTGATTTCTGGGCGACATGGTGCGGCCCATGCGTTGCCAGCTTTCCAAAGATGGCGCTGTTGCGAGCGCGGTATCCCGCTGACAAAGTTGCCATCGTGGGTGTAACAAGCCTGCAGGGGCGGGTTGCGCATCGCAAACGCGCGCCAGTGAAGTGCCCTGGTGATATCCAACGCGAGCAGCAAGAGACGATGCTCTTCATGCAAGACATGGGCATGACTTGGACGGTTGCCATCACCAAGGAAGACGTCTTCAACAAGGAGTTTGGAGTGGTGGGCATTCCAAGTCTGGCAGTGCTTGATCAAGACGGCAATGTGGTGCGCGCGGGACTGAGCGCGTCGGATGAGCCCTCCGTCCGTGCCGTCATTGACAGCCTGCTAGCCCGCGAAGCAGCGGATACCAAGGTTCGGTAACCAAATAGCACGCTCGAACAGACTGCGGAATCACAAAAAATGCTGATTCATGCACACTTGCGCATATGCAATTGGCCCCGTGCGCCGTTGCGACTACTCTTGTTTTGACCTCGGCCATCAGGAACCCCATGAAGAGTCATTGGACACACTCGGCATCCCTCATCAGTTCCGCAACGCTTCTGTGTGCAGGCAACTTGATCGCCGCTGATGGAGATCGACGCACCTTTGACTTTGGCGGGTACGGCACCATCAGCGCCACCGAAACGATTCACACTCCGGGCGTATGGGAAGGCCGAATTGATGGCAAAGATGCTGCCGCGGGCGGTTGGCTGATGCAGATTGAGACGAATGTCGGCCGCGTGTTGGTGGCACACGGCGCCGATGGTCGAGTGCTGCAGTCACTTCCACTTGGCGACGGCACCTTCAATGTGTTCGAACAGGAAGCGCCATTCCCTGATTGCGGTGGCGCCATTGAAGTGCCAACCGTGGTTCCGAATGAAGGCGGCGTAGCAGGCAGCTGCGACGATGGTGGAACCCTTGACATCCTGGTGAAGTGGACCCCCACCGCCTCCAGTGCTGCCGGTGGCGAGGTTGCCATTCGTGCGTTAGCGGAAGCATCGGTAGCCATCTCCAATCACATCTATATCGCGTGCAATATCAATCTACGCATGCGCGCTGTCGGCTACGGAGTCACCGAGGCATATGCAGGCGACGCTGGATCCACTGTCTTGAGCGAACTGCGTTCAACTAGTGACGGCATCTTGGACGCTGTGCACGCTGAGCGAACCGCTACGGGCGCGGATCTGGTCAGTCTGCTGACCGGTACCAACCCCAACTACTGCGGTATTGGATATCTGCTTGGAACGTCCACTGCCGAGGCGTACGGATTTAACGTGACAGTGTGGAGCTGCGCGCTGGGAGCACTGACATTTACGCACGAAGTTGGACACAACCAAGGTTGCTGCCATGCTGTGGGCGATGGCGGCGGCTGCACATCGGGCGGCGTGTTCCCCTACTCCGTTGGTCATCGATTCACTACCACGGGCGGAACGCAGTTTCGAACGGTCATGGCCTACTCGCCCGGCACTCGGATTCCGCGACTCTCAAGCCCACTTGTGAACTTTGCAGGATCGCCCACCGGACTACCGGAAGCAGACAACGCGCGAACCTTGAACGAAACAGCGATTGTGATGGCCAACTATCGCTGCTCCGTCACCCAGTCTCTTGAGCAGGATTATGTGGTGTCTCCGATCATGCCATTCCCGGTCACTGGTCAAACATCCACATTCACCGCACCGACCGTTCCGCGCGCCGCTGACGGGACCGTGGTGGACATCAGCACCACTGCCGTTGGCGACCTCAGCGCTGCTGACGAATCGTTAGCGCTGAAAATCGGCACCACCAGTGTTGGAGCGGTCATCGGTTTCACCGGCTCAGACTGTGGCGTGTTCTCACGTCGTACATCCATTCCGGCTGCGACCTTCAATGCCGCGATCGGAAACGGAACCTCCGTTCTGTTTACGCTCGTTCCATCGATCGCCGTGAACCCGGCGTGCAACTATTCCGAAGCACGAGTGGTGATCCGCTACCGCAGCCAGTTGCCGTGCGTTGGTGATCTCAACAACGATCGATCAGTCAACGGTGCCGATCTTGGTGCAATGCTGAGCCAATGGGGCCCGTGCGCGGGCTGCAATGCGGATCTCGATCGAAACGGCATCGTCGAAGGCGGTGACATGGCAGTGCTCTTGGGCGGCTGGGGCGCCTGCCCCTAAGGGCCTTGGATGATCGGTATCATGATTTCGCTTGGACAGATGGCCGAGTGGTTTAAGGCAGCGGTTTACTAAACCGCCGAAGGTGCTCGCACTTTCCGTGGGTTCGAATCCCTCTCTGTCCGTTTGTGCGCAACGCCCTCGGGAACTTCCACCGGTGGGCGTTGTGCTTTTTCAGGATGCCGGCGATGGCTGAGCGTGCGTGATCACGACGCCATCGGAGCGTCAGTCAACGCAGTCTTCCAAATCGGCACATCACGCTTCATGCGGTCAATGAACTCGCCGACTGCTGCCAATGCCTCGGCGCGATGAAGTGCATGCACAGTCAAGCGGAACGATAGCTGCCCCACCGGGACTTCACCACGGCTGTGCTCAACCATGATGGCAACAAGCCCGTGCTTTGCCAGCATTTCGCGCCCCAATTCAGTGAGCATGTTCGAAGCCATTGGCTCGTACACCTCATAGGCGAGTGCGCGAATAATGCGTCCGCCTTCATCGGCACGGACAACACCGTCAAACACGATCGCTGCCCCGAACTGCGCTGCGGGCGGGAGCACAGGCGCCTGATTGCCAAGCGCGCCGTCGACGATGCGAACGGTGGTGCTCATCCGCCGCCTACCAGTTCAACGAGTGCGATCTCATCACCCGCGCGGAGTGGTGCATCTGCTGACCGGAACGAATGATTCACCGCGAGCCGCGCCCCACGAAAGAACGTCGCTTTGTGCGGATGAGACGCAGCAAGCGCCTCATTGACATCGCGCAGGGACGCGTTGTCAGGCACATCAACGGCAATGCTTGCGCACAAAAGTTCGCGGGCAAGTGAACCAAAGATGAGCACGCGAAACACCATGATTTACAGTGTAACATTGCGCCTTGCTATCCAATTCGATATCGCCTGCACCTCACTCCGCGCGATCGACGGAATCATGTTTATGACCGCATCGAACCCCATCGCCGTACCAACGGAGCCACAGTCACCGAGCGCGGCGATCGATGCTGTGTGTGTGTATCTGAATCCTCTGGATACTGAATCGATTTCGCTGGCACAATCATCGGGGCGAGTGCTCGCTGAAGCAGTACGCGCTGACCGCGCGAACCCGGCGCTTGACATGAGTTCGATGGACGGCTTCGCGGT
>JBILYM010000209.1:0-4310 GCA_044377725.1 Phycisphaerales bacterium | reverse complement strand
ACTGGTCAGCACCGCATTCAAGCGATGCTGCCGCCCCGCGACTATCCGTGGGGCGTGTGGGAAGCGCTCGTCAAGGCGGGAAAGCTCCGGCGCGATGCGGACGGCTTCTATTCGATCGTCGAACAGCCGGGCGGCGCGCACTGGTGAAATAAATTAGTCCCGTTCCTCCCGGACCATTTTGTGGGCGGCGAGGACGCCGGCGAATGGGGCGAAGCCGTCGTCGTAGGGGCTTGGGCGGATTTCTGCGTTGAATCCGAGGGTTTCAAGGTGCGCCATCGCTGCCGCCATGTACGGATGTTGACGCGGCGGCATCTGCATCGCGTGAGTCGGTGCCATACGAATCTCACCGCGCGTGACCCGTGCGAGTTCAGTCATGCCTTGCAGATGGAACGGCAGATCAAATCGGTCGTCCTCTAAGAGTCCGCCGTTCGTGATTCCTGAGTAGCAGAACAGGAAATTGGACGAAAGCACTACGTCGAACGTGCCATCCGCAAATGGCAATGTCGGAAGCGCAGCGTGGATGTAGCGCGTGCCGCGACCATTTCGGTAGTCCGCAACGAACTGATCAAGCGCGTCAAACTTGTCCTTACGGAACTTCACCGGATCGCGGAACGTCAGCGAGTCAGTCGCGAGCGCGAGCCGCGCAAAGAGATCATTGATGTTCGCAGTCGCGCGCGCAAGCAATTCGTCAGGCGCCAACTCAAAGAGTGGATCGCAACCGACAACATGTAGACCACTTGCACACGCGTTGGCAACAAACGCTGCCGGGCCACACGGGCAATCGAGGATCGCGCGGCCGCGCAGGGCGTTCTCGTCAAGCGCAAACATTTGCAAGTATTCGCTGTAAGTCCGACCAAAGAATGCCACTTCGGGGACCGAGAATTCCGTGCTCACACGCGCACCAATCCGGGCGCGGCGTACTCCCCGCCGAGTACGGACTGTGTGTCGGCTTTCATCCACTTTCCAAGCACTTCTTGATACACGCCGCGGAAATCAGTGGTGAACTTGAGATCACCGCCATCCAGGTCGGTGAGGCTCGGGTACTTCCCCTGCAGTCCAGGCTGCACACCCGGACCAATCAAGAACATCGGGCCCGCCGTGCCGTGATCGGTTCCGTTGCTCGCGTTCTGGCGCACGCGCCGTCCAAATTCGCTGAAGCACATCGTCAGCACGCGACCGGCATTCCCTTGGGCTGCCAAGTCCTTCTGGAACGCTAAGACCGCGTCGCCCAACTGTCGCATTAGATTTGCATGGCCGCCGGGTTGATTGGCGTGCGTGTCAAATCCGCCCATACTCACGTAGTAGACGCGCGTCTTCATGCCATCACGAATCATCGCCGCAACAGTTTGCAACTGCTTGGCGAGCGCGCTACCCGGATATGCCACCAGCGGCTTCTTACTCACTGCCGCGCGAATGCGATCACTCGTCAACTGCGCGTCAAGCGCGGTGCGCATCAAGAAACTTTCCTGCGAACCAGGCTCCACACCAGGCAAGGAGCCAGCGCGAACCATTGCTTGATATTCCTTGTCCATCGCGCCGTTTTTGTCGGCGCCCAGCCAGCGGAATAGGTCCGCGCTTTCGAATGCGATCGGTGTGCTTTTGGCACCCGTCATCGCAAGCGGCGCAGTTCGGCCAACCGCTACGGCCATGTCTGCTGCCGGATTGCCGTTGCACGAAGCATCAACGTACCGCCCCAGCCAGCCCGTTCCCTTGCCTTCGGGGCGACCGCTCTGCCAGATATCCATGCTCGCAAAGTGGCTGCGATTGGGGTTCGGGTAGCCAACGCCGGCCACCACGCACAGCGATCCAGCGTCATGTAGTTCCTTAAAGCCCGTGAGGTTCGGGTGCAGCCCGATACCGTTCGCTTGGTCCAGTTGCAACGCAGCGCCACCGTTCTTGGGCTTGCCTGGCTCGCCGATGCCGATCCCTGGTCGTGCGTTGTAATACTCCGATTGCCCGTACGGGATCACCGTGTTCAGGCCATCGTTACCGCCCGACAATTGCACCACCACCATGATGCGCTCGTCCGGCACACCCGGGCGCGATCCCAGCACGCTGCCATCCGGTGCCAGCATGCCAAACGCACTCTGTTGAATGAAGTGCGGCAGCGTTGCCGCGAACGACGCCAACAGTGCGCCCTGACGAATGAAGACTCGACGGCTGTATGCATTGATGTCAGTCATGCCAGTTGAAACTCCGGGAGCGCGGTGATGAGTGCGATGGCCGCAACGGCACGACTGTGTTCCGAGGCGCGTGCCTGCGCCTGTGATTCAAGGAACGATACGAGCGCCGCCCGGCGTTCGGGGTGCGGCGGGGCGGCAAGGCTGACGGAAATCAAACGATCGACCATGGCACCCGACGTGGTGATCCCCGCGAGCAGCGGCGCGGGGTCGAAACGCGTCTCGTCGTTCTCCCAGTCGTAGACGTCCGGCCGCTTGCCAGTCAGTAAGTAAATGGCCACATTCTGCCTGACAAACAGGGTGCTGGTGTTAATCCAGGTGCGCCCGCCATCCCAACCTTTCACGTTCGGTGGCTGGAACAGATCCTGGCCCATGAGGTCGCACGCACCTGCCAGGGCGCTCAGTTGTCGGGGCGGAGTGCCGTACTGCCGAATCGTTTGCACGATGAGCTGTGCGGGGCTCTTGATTGTTGCTGCACGATTCGACTGATGATAAAAGTGTGCGCTGCTGAATAGCTTGGTCAACACTGGCTTGAGCTCATATTGCTGCGCGCGCAATTCGGTGGCAAGCGCCTTGATGAAGGCGTCGCGAGCATCGCGCTGTTCCGCAGGGATGTCCGCGGCCGGCGTGTCGTTCACAAAGAATCGGTACAACTTTGCTGCAATAAACTCACTGCATTCAGGCTTGGCAAGTGCCAAGCGCGCGAATTCATCGCCGGTCCAGTTGCCTTGTTTCCCAAAGATGGTCTTTGCGCCGCGGTCGTGGTTGCCTTCGCGGAATTCAAACTCATCGTCCATAAACGTGTAGCCAGTCAGCGCACGTGCGCCAGCCTTGATGTCTGCTTCGGTGTAGCCGCTGCCTTCGCCGAGAATGAATAATTCCAGGAGCTCTCGCGCGAGATTTTCGTTCGGTTGCCCCTTGCGGCTCTTATCGTTGTCCAGGTATTTGATCATCGCGGGGTCGCGAATCACGTTCAGCACCAGCATGCCGAAGTTACCTGTCGCATAGGTGCGAAACAGTTGGTTCTGCTGGAACATATGCCAACTGTCTTCGATGGCGCGCGCGCCAGTCGCAAAGTGGCCGTGCCAGAAGAGCGTCATCTTTTCTTCGAGTGGTCGCGCGGATTCAATCATGCGCGCAATCCACCACTTCTTCAGCTCTATGAGTTGACGACGATCGTTCGCCTTCGCCTGATTTTCTTTGCGTTCCAGGCGTTCCACTGCAGATTCGTCACGAGCGCGGCGCGCCGCATTCAGTTGCTCGCGCTCCTCGCGCGTGAGTGGTGGCATCACATTGCGGTCGAAGTCATCGGGAGAAACGGATTTGTCGGGTTGTGACTCAAAGTTCACCAAGAGCGCAACGGATTTATCCATTCCCTGTGCAGCGAGCACATCAATCTGCGTTGGCGTTCCACCAAATCCCGCCCGACTGAGCAGGTGACGGGCAGCCCCTGTGTCAAAGGGCTGAACCCGGGGGTCAAGGGGCCTGAGGTCGGTGGCGATGGGCGGGGGCGTTGCCATGGAGTGCATGGTCAACGATGGAGCACCGGCCTTGATTGCCGACCAATTCTCCAGGCAGCCACTTGCGCCAGAAAGAATGGGACCGGCATGAGGTACGTCATGAAGTCGAACGCGCCCAAGAGGTAGCAGGGCAGGCCAATGATCAGGATTCCGGCGATGAGGGCGCGAGGGGCGCCGCGGGGTTCGAGTATGAAAAGTACCGGGAAAAGCAGTCCATACGCCCCTAAGAATGCCAGATAAGCGGGCTCGCCCGGGAGAAGCATGGTGCCGACATGGCCGTACAAGAGCGGGTGTCCGTCTGCAAGGACGGGGCCGAGGGTGAAGATGAAGGCTGGCGTCGCAAGCAGCACCGCGAGCGCGGTCAGGCCGCCGGCGGCCGCGGTTGGAATTCGAATCCCGGCAGGGGCGGTGATCAGCTCGCGGAGGTGCACGGCGATGGTGAAGGCGAGTTGTACGCCCCACAGCACAAGCAGTGCCGGACCGATGCGCGGCGCGCCGGTACTTGGGTCATAGAAACTAGCAATGAGTAGCAGCATCGCCGCAAAGGTCAGCCCAAATGTGGCGAACGCAATGCGCGGACTCGGCGCTTGTTGTGCAGCGCGGTGAAAGG
>JBILYM010000032.1:0-12691 GCA_044377725.1 Phycisphaerales bacterium | reverse complement strand
TCCGAGCGCTTGGTGAGGCAGGGATTGCCATTCACAACATCACCACCAGTGAGATCAAGATCAGCTGCATCGTTGATCGCCAGCACGGGGAGCGAGGGCTGCAGCTGGTGCATGACTCGTTCGGACTGTCAACAGGCGACAGCGCCAGTTCATCCATGCAGTCGACCGGGCGGGGTCGGCGGTGACGGGCGCGCGGGCGGCCGGAAGCCCGATTAGCCAAACCGGGTCTCAGAGGCGCCGAAACCCTGAAAGCCCGGAGGGGACCCCCCTCGCCGCTTCCTGGGATATAGAATTTAACGTAACAGCCATTATGGGACCTTGTCGACAAAGCCAGGATGGGCTCCCCCGGAGCTTTGCCACACCATGACTGTGCGGAAACCAACCCCAACCACGCCATCTGCCGGTCGCATTGTTGCTCCGCCGTGCGCGCAGTTCCGTCGTCACCTCCGAGGCGTTGGACTGAAATACACCACCGAGCGCGCCGACATCCTGGATGCTGCCAGTGGCTTTGAGCAACCCTTCGATGCCGAGGCGCTCATGTCGGTTCTTGATCGCCGCGCTCGTACGGTTTCCAAAGCCACTGCGTACCGAACCCTGAAGTTGCTGGTTGACGCTGGCATCTTGGTTGAGCGCTTGCATGCCCGTGACTCGGTTCGTTATGAATTTGCGCCTGGCGGCCATAACGGCCAGTCGGCGTTTGCCACCCAGATTGAAATTCGGCATCCGGACGGAACCCGTACGGTGACCTCGGATCCCCGGATCGATGCACTGGTTCTGGAGCTGTGCCAGACCGCGGGCGTCCAGGCCCGCAAGCGAACGTTGCTCATTGACTGCGGTTCTTGAGAGACCCCATCCCGGCGTCTTGCGCAACGCACTAACGATCGGAGTCCGGGCGCCGATGCGGGATGCCCCCCGACAAATCATCTTCTTCAAGCGGTCGGCTGATTGAGTAGTCGCCGCGAAACCATCGCTCAAGATCTGCCAGTCGGCAACGTTTGCTGCAGAAACGGCCGTCGCTTTCTTGACCAAGCGGAGCTCCACACGTTCGGCAATCAACGGCTGCAACGCCTGGTCGCACCCACTCAATTTCAATCTCGCGCACATCTTCACCGGCGTGACGGAGACGCACATCAATCCGAACTTCCGGCAACACTGCTGCGATGCGCGACGGCCACTCGATGGCAATGATGGCGTCACCTTGTGCAAGCAATTCATCCCAGCCGATCGACGCTAGGTCTTCCGATGAACGGATTCGATACGCATCAATGTGCACCAACAGCCCGGAGTCACACGGATGTCGGTGTTCAATGACGAATGTTGGACTGGAGATGGCGTGTGCATCAGCGCCCAGCCCACGCGCCAGACCGCGAACGAAACACGTCTTACCCGCGCCGAGGTCGCCTTCCAGGGTGATCACTGTTCCTGGCGCCACGCGCATGGACAGCGCTGATGCAATGCGTTCGGTTTCTTCGGGGCTTGAAGTACGGCGAATTTCAATGGTCATGACGTGTTCCTCATTGTCCATGCTCCCAGCCGAGGGCCGAAACGTCGTGTTCCTCAGTACCGACACGAACCGCAACACGCGCTCCGCCCGGTTCTTGGAAGCGTCCCACCACCGTCACCGGTGTGCCAGCAACCGAAGCGGGCGGCTCGCCGGAGCACGCGAACGCCAATTCGTAGTCTTCGCCGGTACTGACAGCCGCTTGCCACCCTGCTCCGGCTGCACACGGCAACTTCGCTGCATCAATACGAACCGCCAGATCCGAAGCGATGGCCAGGTGGCCAGCATCACGGGCGAGTCCGTCAGAGATATCGATCATCGCGTGTAAGCGATCGCCCAGCGCCTCCACCAACGCGAGCGCCTCAGCAACTCGCGGTGTGAAGGAGAGGTGCCGTCCCGATCCGTTGGCGTGCCATCCGTCACCGAGCGTTCCGGTCACGCAGAGGAGATCACCCACGCGAGCGCCCGTGCGGGTCACCACGCGACCGGTGGGCCCAGGTTCGGCAAGTACAGAAACGGAAACCACCAGCGCACCATCGGCGGCGGCGTGGGTGCCAATATCACCACCAACTACTGGGCATCGAAATGCATGTGCGGCAGCGCGCAGTCCGGCAGCCAGCGCGCGCACTTCATGATCAGGCATGGATGCAGGCAGCGCAACGGTTGCCACGGCACACGCGGGAACGCCTGCCATTGCAGCAATATCGCTGATGTTGCGTGCCAGCGCCTTGCGTGCCACCAGGTCCATGGGTGTTCCAGGAGCAAAGTGTCGACCAGCAATCACTTGGTCCGCGGCAACTAATACGCGATGACCCACCAGTTTCACAAGCGCCATGTCATCGCCGGGCGGCACCAATACCTCGGCTCCGCCGCACGCCGCAAGTTCTGCGTTGTGTTTACAAATCTCTGCAATGAGGTCTGACTCACGCATGATGGCTGCCTGCAGTGCTGAGAATGGAAAGTAGCGCCTCGGCGGTTCGTTCGGTGGCTCCTTGATGTGCAATCACAACTTCACGCGCAGCAAGACCGAGCCGGGTGCGTTCAGTTGGATCATCCACTAGGCGACGAATAGTGGAGAACAGCTGGGGGGAATCGACGCGGACCATGGCATTGGCCAATTGCAAGGCGTCTGCAGAGTCCTTGAAGTCATGCATGCGCGGACCAGCGATGATGGCTTTGCCGAGCCCCGCTGGTTCCATTGGATCTGATCCATAGAGCGCACCAAACGAGCGCCCAATGACTACCACGTCAGCCAATGAATACGCCTTGCGGAGTTCACCGATGGTGTCCAGCAGAAAGAGACCCGTGTTACTTCCCGGCGTGCGCGCTGATCGACGCGAACAGCCCTTCAATTCAACTGCGGCAGCGTCAAACCACTCTGGCTTTCGTGGGGCGCACAGCAATTGCACGCCCTTTGGAATTGCCTCGCGGAGCAGTCGATGTTCCTCGGGTGCTGTTGACCCAGCAACCACTAGCGGCTTGGAGCGATCGATTCCCATCGCCTCTGCAAAGTCGGCAGCGCCGGGAACTTCATCCGCCACTTGGGCGGTATCCCACTTCATGGTGCCGGTCACAAAGGCACTGTTTGCAGGCAAGCCCAGTCCAACGAAGCGCGCTGCGTACTCTTGGTTCTGAGCAAACACTGCGTGCAGCGATCGAAACGACGACGCCACTACCCACCGGGCTTGGAGGTAACGGCTGTAACTCCGCGCCGACAATCGACCGTTCACCACCACCACCGGAACGTGGCGCTCTACGCATGCTGCAACGAAATTCGGCCACACTTCCAATTCGCACAGCGCCACCACGTCGGGGCGCACGCGATCAAGGAAGCGCCCCACCATCCAACTTGCGTCGAATGGATATCGAACCACGGTGTGCTGCCCAAAGAGTGCTTGCGCTCGTGCAAAGCCAGTGTCGGTGGTGGCAGCGATGACGATGTCGGGCTTGGTGTGGTCGTTGGCCAACCGATCCACCAGCTGCCGAATGGCATTGACCTCCCCAACCGAAACTGCATGAATCAGAATGCGGCGGCGTTCTGGTGTAGCCAGTGCGGCGCCATGGCCGAAGCGCGCGCCCCAATCAGTGCGAAGCTTCCCGGCGCGGTGCATCCGCCACGCCCAAATGGGTGCGGTCACAGTCATGGCGAACATGTATGCGGCATCACGTAATCGGCGCATCCCGGCAAGGATACGTTTCAGACCCGGTTCAGCAGTGGGTCGATATCATCATGGCACACATGTCCCACTGGCAGCAACTTACCGAATTCGTCGTCCGGCTCCCGCATCGCGCGGGAGAACTCGCTCGCTTGACTGCCCAGCTGCGGGCTGCCAAGGTGGAGATACTTTCCTACTACGGCCCCACCGAAGGTCGCTCGGCGGATGGTTTCCACATCATCCCGGCCGATGCCGAACAATTCCGGGAGTTCGCCGCCAAGATCGGATTGGGTACGTGGGAAGAATCATGCTTCCACATCTCCGGCAAGTACCGCGGGGGCGACTTGGTAGGCACCCTTGATGCCATCAGTCAGGAAGGCATCAACATCCAGTTCGTCAATGCATTTGAGTCCGGCGGACAAATGGGGATTCTCATTTGGGTGGATGATGCGGATGTCGACCGACTGACGAAACTCTTGAGCGTGGTATGAACGGAGACGGTTGGCGTATCGGTGTCGATATTGGAGGCACCTTCGCTGACTGTGTTGGCATTGCCCCGGATGGAACGCGGCGCAGAATCAAGATCTTGACGGACGGACGGGTGCGAACGCTGGCAACACGCGTTGGTATTTCCACGTCTACCGGGACGGCTCATCCCCAGTACGTATTGACCGCCCTGCCCCCGTGGGCGGCGCCAGCACTGATCGGGATGATCGCTGTGGCTGCGGATGGTTCAGAACGTGTGGTGCTGGACGCATACGGCGCCGACAACTGTTGTGTAGCCACCATTCCGTGGGCTAGTCAGTCTGCAGGACAGAATTCGCCGGGAGAAGTTGATTCGCCCGCGGAAACTGATTCGACCTGCTTCGACTTGAAATCTGGTGAAGAAGCGCCGGTGCTCGCGGCGCGATTGATGTCCGGAACTCCGCCCGGAATGCCGCTGGGTGCGCTGGAACTACGCGTGGGAACGACGCGCGGAACCAATGCGCTTCTGGAGGGCAACACCGATCCGGTTGCCGCATTCGTCAACGAAGGCTTGGAGGGATTGTTTGCCATCGGCACGCAGCAGCGCCTGGGATTGTTTGACTTGGTGCCACGCTTACCACCAACCGTTGTGCGTGGCGTGTTTAGTGTTCGTGGTCGCCGAGGGGCCGACGGAAGTGTCACTGTCCCTCTTGATGAAGCGCATGTCCGAAGCGAGGCTCGTCGCGCACGGGCTGCTGGATTTCGCCATGCAGCGGTGGCGTTACTGCACGCGCCACGCGCGCCGCACGATGAACTGCAAGTAGCCAGCATCTTGCAGGATGAAGGGTTCGAACGCATCGCGACGGGCTCTGCGGTTGCCAGTATTCCCATACTGTTAGCACGTGGGCAAACGGCCGCGGTGGATGCAGCACTCAGTAGCGCGGTGCACGGCTTGTTTGCACGGATCGCAGCGACGCTTCCGCGAGCACAGATGTACGCCGCAAGCAGCGCTGGCGGCGTATCAGATATTGCTCACTATCGCCCGAAAGACAGCCTTCTCAGTGGCCCAGCGATGGGGTGCGCCGCGGCGCGCACTGCGCTTGCTCTGGCTGGCGTGGAGCAAGCGATTACCTTTGACATGGGCGGTACCAGTACCGATGTTGCGCGCGTGGATCGATCAGGTATTGCCATGCGCGGAACATCCACGGTATCGGGTATCGCCATTGCCAGTACTGCCATTGATGTGCACAGCGTGGCAGCAGGCGGCGGCTCCATCTGCCGAGCCACGGTTGATGGACTCTTTGTTGGTCCGGAGAGCGCGGGTGCCCATCCTGGGCCCGCGTGCTACGGTCATGGTGGACCACTCACGGTGACTGATGTCAATCTGCTCTTAGGTCGACTGCCGGAACACATGGCTTCGCTCCCATTGCACCGTGCAGCGGCCGAGCAAGCTGCTGACCGCGAAGCGATGACCAGTGGGCGCGATCGAACACCCATGTTGCGCGAATTTCTTGCCTTAGCAAATGAGCACATGGCCAGTGCAGTGCGTGCGGTGACGGAAGTTCAAGGTCACGATCCACGCGCCTTCACACTTGCTGTGTTCGGTGGAGCTGGTGGCCAACACGGCTGCGCAGTTGCTGAAGCGCTTGGCATCGCCAACGTGGTGGTATTGCCGCACGCCGGATTTGTCAGTGGCGAGGGCGCACTCACGGCGCCGCGTCAAGCGATCGCCACGGTTCCATTCCGCGCGGCACTTGGCGACGGCCGCGCGCTGCGCGCCGCCCTGCAGGAAGTGACCGCTACGGCGCACAAGGGTCTGAAAGACGCTGGAAATACGGCATGTTTAATACGGGCGACTGCCGTCGTTCGCTCGCCTGGTCAGGCCGGAACCATTGACGTGGAACTACCCATTGACGGCGGCGATTTCACAGCAGCAGACATTCGCGCGCGGTTTGTTGATCGCTTCCGCGCCATGTTTGGACGCGACCCTGGAAGTGCGGATCCGGAGGTTGAAGAGGTGCGTGCAGTGGTGGCAGTGGTTCCACCGATCGGCGTGATGGACGCTGCAGTCCGAACCATCCTGAAAGTCGATGGCGCTGGCGTCACTGATGAGAAGCGATTGCTGCCCGGCGTGATAGTGGATGGACCTGCTCTCATTGTGGAACCCGGCGCAACGATTGCCATCGACCCCGGATGGCAAGCATCGACGGATACGTCGGGCGTCTTGCACATCGGCCGGATGGCCGCAGTGACAGGCACCACCGTGCTCCCGGTGGACGTGGTTGCTGCGCGGTGCACGGCGATCGCCTCATGGATGGCGGCGATCCTTTCACGCAGCGCCCGCAGCGTCAATATCAAGGATCGCCTGGATTTTTCCTGTGGAATTCTCACTGCAGACGGCAAACTGTGCGCGAATGCCCCGAACGTTCCGGTGCACTTAGGTGCGCTTGGAGCGTGCGTGCGCTCCATTGCTGCGCTGCGCGCCATTGAGCCGGGCGAAGTGCTTCTTACCAACCATCCCGCGTTTGGTGGATCGCACCTTCCGGATATCACCGTGGTGCGTGCAGTCCATGACGACGCTGGACGCCGCATTGCCTATGTGGCGGCTCGGGCACACCATGCAGAAATCGGTGGAATTCGCCCTGGTTCCATGCCGCCGGACGCGCGCACGCTTGCTGAAGAAGGCGTGGTGTTTCCTCCCATGCGCGTGGCGCTTGGTGGCGCTCTTGATGAAGATGCACTACGCCATGCGTTGGCAAACGCGCCCTACCCTTCGCGCGATCCGGATCTCAATTGTGACGACGTGCGCGCTGCGATCGCCGCACTGGACGCAGGTGCCACTGCGTTCACCGGACTGGCACGTGCGATCGGCAGCGACGCACTGACTGCGGCCATCGACGCATTACTGGCGCGCAGTGCCACACGCACTCGCTCCGTGGCAGAGCGCGTTCCCGCTACCGGGCTTGCGCGCACGGAACTGCTTGATGATGGAACGCCAATCTGCGTTCGGATTGATCGCACCCCTCATGGATTGCGCATTGATTTCACCGATTCTGGAAGTGTTCACTCCGGAAATCTCAACGCGCCGATCGCCGTTGTTCGCAGTGCAGTCCTCTATGCCCTACGCGTCTTGGCGGGAATGGACGAAGCACTTGATGAGCACCGCGCACCACTCAACGAGGGATTTCTGGAGCCAGTGGAGTTGGTGATTCCACGCGGACTTCTCAACCCGGAATTTCATACAGACCCAGCCCGTTGCCCGGCGGTCTTTGCTGGAAACACCGAGACAAGTCAGCGTGTGGTTGATGCAGTACTGGGAGCATTTGGAGTTGCCGCGGCGAGCCAAGGAACCATGAACAACGTGGTACTTGCGAGCCGGAATTTCAGCATCTTTGAGACGCTGGGCGGTGGCGCTGGCGCCATCAGTACTGCTGCTGGGACCGATGCTGTTCACGTGCACATGACCAACACGCGCCTCACCGATCCGGAAACGATGGAACTGCGCTCACCAGTGGTGCTGGAACGGCTTGCCATTCGCCACGGCAGTGGCGGAATCGGCGCACATGATGGTGGCGCGGGAATGATTCGACGCATTCGCGTGTTAGCGCCATGCGATGTGTGCTTTGCAGCACAACGGCGCGCACACGGTCCAAGTGGAATTGCTGGCGGCGGCGATGGAGTGCCCGGCCTGCAACGCATTCTGCGCGCCGACGGATCGAAGGTGGAACTGCCTGGAGTATGCACGGCCCATCTTGAGCCAGGCGATGCATTTGAAGTGGAGACCCCAGGTGGCGGCGCGTGGGGCTCACCCGTGGCGCGCTCGTAGCGGTCACTGAGTACTGAGTTCAATCCGTTCGATGCGATTAGCCAACCCAGTGTCTTCACTGATTTCTACAAACACGCCGCACACGCGCGCGTCGTTCTGGCCCATCTCATAGTGCACGGGCAAGGCGGTAGTCATGTGCCGGATGACGGCATCAATATCGCGCCCAATCACTGAGTCATACGGGCCGCACATGCCAACATCCGTGATGAAGCCAGTCCCCTTCTTGAGTATGCGCGCATCCGCTGTTGGTACATGCGTGTGCGTACCAACCACCAGCCCGGCGCGGCCATCGCACCACGATGCCAGCGCAGCCTTCTCACTGGTTGCTTCCATGTGTGCTTCAACAATCAGGATGGGACGGCGCTCGGGGATCGAGGCAATCACTTCATCAATGGCAGCAAATGGATCATTGGCAGGAAGCGGAAAGAAGATGCGCCCTAACACCGTGCACACATAGATGTCACGGGTACGTCGGCCAGACGCTGCGATACGCGTCCATCGCTTGCCAGGGGAGCGGCTCGAAAGATTGGCTGGTCGCGCGATCGGCTCTTCCGGGTTCTCCAGCATGGGCACGATCTTTGGATCCCGGAACACGTGGTCCCCAAGGGTGATGGCGTCGATCCCCCACGACCGGAAGGTTCGATACAGTTCCGGCGTTAATCCTGAGCCGTTTCGGGCATTTTCAGCGTTGGCGATGAGTACATCCGGCTGCCAGCGCTCACGCAGGACAGGCAGGAACTTCTCTAAGGCGGCCTTCCCGGGGGCGCCGTTAATGTCCCCAAGGAACACAACGTTGACAGTGCGACTCATGCGCTACACTCTAACCTGTTCCTGAAACTTGGAATGGTTCGAGTGCCGAGAAGCAATAGATGCGCGACCCGGATCGCCTCATCGTTGCGTGCGGGCACCAATGTTGATCCATCGGTCGGATCTTCAGCCATTACCTTCAGCTGACACTATGCCGCAGACGACATCCTTCAAAATCGGCGAGAAAGTTCGCCATTGCAAGCGCCCCGAATGGGGCGTCGGGTCCATCGCCAAGATCGAAGTCATCACCCGCGAGGGGAGACCCGATCGGCGCATTTGGATTCGATTCCCAAATGTTGGGGAGAAGACCGTCTTGGCAAGCTTGGCTGAATTAGAGCACGTGGAGACGGATTCACTTGCGGCTGCAGCATCTTCAAGCCCCACGTTGGCCGACATGCACGCTCGGGCAGACGCTGGTTGGCTAGGTGAAATATCGAAAAGCAAGCCAGAAGACATGATGATTGCCCTGCCCGATGCCGCCACCGATCCATTCATTCCGGTGGGCAGGCGCCTCAAGAACACGTTCGCCCTGTACCGCTTTGATGGCGGCAGCAAACTCATCGACTGGGCCGTGGCACAGAGCGGTCTGAACGACCCGATGAGCCGCTTTAGTCGGCACGAACTGGAATCGTTCTTCCAACGTTGGCGCTTTGCGCTTGACGCACAATTGGGAAAATTGCTGCAAGAGGCTCGGAAGGAACCCGGTTCGCTTGAGGATGCAAGCCGAGGTGCACCGCCGGCAGCCATGGCAGCCATGCGCAAGATCAGCCAGTTTCGTTGAGGCAACAGTTATCGCGGATAGATCGTTAGAATCCGCGGATGCCGATCGCCATGGAAATCCCACTTGCTAGGCGCCTCAAGAATGCACAGAGGTACCGTGAAGTCATCGGGGTACTCGCTCGTTACGGGTTTGCAACATTCATCTCCAAGAGTGGCTTCTCGCCGCTTCGGAAGGCCAATGCGGACTGGTTGTACAGCCGGGATGGAACGATCGACCTTTCCACCGCACCGATTGAGGTGCGATTGCGCAAGGCCATGGAGGAACTTGGACCAACCTTTATCAAGATCGGGCAGATTCTTTCTACGCGCCGCGACCTGATTCCTGATGCGCTGGCCGACGAATTTGCGCGCCTGCAGGCTGACTGCCCAAAGATCCCCTTCGATCGCGTTCGTGCTGCGCTTGATGAACAACTGAAGGGTCGTACTGACGACCTGTTCCAGTGGATCGATCCCGAGCCGCTTGCTGCTGCCAGCATGGCGCAAGTGCACAGCGCCATCTGGAAGGATGGCTCGGAGGTGGTCATCAAGTTGCTGCGCCCAGATGCAGCGAATCAGATTGAGGCTGACATGGAGGCGCTTGCCTTTGTCGCCCGACTCACCGAGGAGCGATTGTCCAAGAGTGGTTTCAGCCCCATGGAAATTGTGGCTGAATTCCGCGAGGAACTGCGGCGCGAGACCAACCTGACTATTGAAGCCCGCAGCACCGACCGCATGCGAAACTCGTTTGCGAGCGACCCGGGCATCAGCTTCCCGAAGGTGTATTGGGAAGCAACCACCACTGGCGTTCTGACCATTGAGAAGATCCAGGGCAAGCTGCTCGCGCGCACTCCGTACGCATCGATTCCCCTGGATATTCGTAAGAAGATCGTTGCCAACGGCGCCCGGGCCGTCTTCCGGCAGACGCTCGAACTGGGCTTCTTCCATGCTGATCCGCACCCCGGCAATATCTTCATCCATGACGATGGTCGGGTGACCTTCATCGACTGCGGCATGGTTGGCCGCATCGGCGCCGATGCGCGGCAGCGGATTGCCGAACTAGTCTTTGGCGTGGCCACTGGCGACGCACGCATGGTGATGCGCGCCGCCATGCGCATGGGCAATGTGGAGCCCGATTCCATTGACGAGCGCGCCCTACTTGACGATGTGCAAGAGGTGGTGGATCAATTTGTCGGCAAGCCGATCGCAGAAATTGATATTGCCACCGTGCTTGATAAGTTCTATCAAATCCTGCGCGATTACAAGGTTCGCTGCCCGGCGGATATGGTGCTTCTCATCAAGGCGATGGGCACCATTGAAGGTGTTGCGCGCGACATTGAGCCCGACTACGAAGTCATCGAAGCAGCGAAGCCGTTCATCTATAAATTGGTAAACGACCGCTACTCACCCAAGGCACTCACCAAGCGATTCACCAACACGCTGTTCTCCTATGCGGAGCTCATCGATTCGCTGCCCAAGCAGATCACTGGAATTCTCCGCAAGATTCGGCTGGGCGAAGCGAAGGTCAATTTCCACTTCGAAGGCATTGAGCGATTCCGGATGACCGTGGAGCACATGGCAACCACGGTTGCCTATGCGCTGCTCATCAGTGCGTTGCTTGTTGCCAGTTCAGTCCTGCTGCATGCCGCCCATGGTGATACGGCAGGTATGGTGGGAACCATTGGCTTGGTGGGATTCCTGCTTGCCGGTTTCCTCTCCGTTGGATTGATCTGGGATATCTGGCGAACGCGCCGTGGTGTTACGCGCTCGGTGCGCGAAGAGGAACGCGAGGAGCGCAAGCTGCACGGGTAAGCCGGGCGCACGGAAAGAAAAATGCTGCGAGCCCGGGTGCCGGGCCCCACCCCACGTGGGAGCCCCGCTCCTCGGACTCGCTGCTGCCTTTTCAGGCAGTTGCTAGAGTGCCGTGGATTGGTCAAGAACGCAAGGACTATCGGGCGTAATTGTGGCGGATATGTGGATTTTGTTTACACGTCGATAATTCTTTGCCGATTCCGGGGTTTGGCCGCGACCGGGTATGGCACACTGTGGCCATGACCCCATTCAACGTCAAGACGCGAGCTATGGCCGGCACCTTTGTGATGTTGATGGCGTGCGCAAACGCCGCGGCGCAGTTCACTACCGATCCCAATTCGCCGGACGTGCTTGCCGCTGGGACGAATGACCAAGTGCAGTCCAAGGTGGTGAACATCGCCACGGGCGGCTTCTACATGAGCTGGTACGACAACAGTACCGGCGGCTATGACCCGTGGGTGCAACGCTACGACGCCAACGGCATCGGTCTGTGGCCGAACAAGGGCGTCCGCGTGCTCGACACGAACTTCAGTAGCACGGAGGATTACGGCTTGACTTCGGATGCCGCTGGCAACGCAGTCATCGTGACACGGAGCGACATCGGCGGGACCAAGATCATTGCCCAAGCAGTGTCTCCGTCCGGCGTGTTGCTGTGGGGCGCCAACGGCGTCACCCTTTCATCAACCGCTGCGGTGAATGCACCCAAAGCCGGACGCGCCGGTGACGGTGCAGCCGTTGCAGGTTGGACCGAAAGCAGCAGAGCCAAAGTCATGCGTCTCACGCCGGAGGGCACCGCTGCATGGGCGACACCCGCCACTGTTTCCGATGGCACGGCAACCACCTTTCTCTCTGACTTGCAACCAGGCGATGGCGGCAGCGTCATTGCGTCGATTGTTCGCTACACCACCTTCACTGGCGCAAAGACCATTCAAGCTCAGAAGTTCTCTTCCACTGGTGTGGCGCAATGGGCGGCAACCAACGTGCGGGTGTTTACCACTGGATCACTGCAATTCGGCAACTTTCCATCGTTCATCTCGGATGGTGAAGGCGGAGCGATCTTCTCTTGGTACGGGACCGGACCGCTGCAGAGCTACGCACAGTGGGTCTCGCCAACTGGCGCGCTTCGCTTTGGAACGAACGGCGCCGGCGTGACCGCCGCCACCAACCTGGAGCGCGTGTCGCCCAACGCGGCGTATGACCCGACCCTCCGACGCATTTACGTGGCGTGGACCGAGCACGTCCCGAACTCCAGCTTGTACGGCTCGGGCGGGCAGAGTTTTTCCGAAGATGGAACGCGACTCTGGGGCGATATCGGCGTGAACTTCTCACCAACCGAGACCACCTATGAAAAAACCCTGGCTCGGGTTG
>JBILYM010000208.1:0-4323 GCA_044377725.1 Phycisphaerales bacterium | reverse complement strand
GGAACTCATTGAGAAACACGGCGGCGTTGTTGAGCAGCATGATGTCTATCACGAGCAAGTGGAGTTCGGCCTGCCCGGCACGCTCAAGGAACTCATGCGCAATCGCGGTGTCGACCCGACGGGTCGCCGCGTGATGCGCAAGGATGCCGACGAAGCGATGGGTGCGTGGCTTGATCGCCACGGCATTGAGCACCGCACCGTCGACCTGACCGTGGGCGCTACCCGGTGAGTGCCACCGAGCGCACTGGATTCTTTGAGCTCGACGCTGTCACACTTGAATCATGGTGCGGCGCGCGCGGCATGCCCAAGTTTGCTGCCAAGCAGTTGCTGGACTGGGTGTACGGCAAAGGCGTTGTCGACGTTGATCGCATGACCAACCTCTCAAAGTCCCAGCGCGACATGCTGGCGCATGAGATGACATTCCTGCAGGGCAATGAGCTGCACAGCCTGCAAGCCACTGACGGCACCCGCAAGCTGCTACTCGGCTGGCCAAAGCCCGGCGCGGGGATCCCCCTGCCCGTCTTAGGCGTCGCCACCGGCCGCGAAACCGAATGCGTCATGATTCCCACCGAGGAACGGCGTACTGCCTGTGTTTCAAGCCAAATGGGCTGCCCGGTCGGCTGCAAGTTCTGCGCGTCCGGACTGGAAGGCGTGGAAGGAAATCTCACCGCCGGTCACATCGTTGAGCAGGTCTGGCGCCTGGCGCAACAGCCGGGCACGGGGCGCATCTCGAACGTCGTCTTCATGGGCATGGGCGAGCCGCTCGCTAACGCGTCCGCCGTGATGAGCGCCATCCGCACCATCAACGCGCCGTGGGGCATGGGAATCAGCGCGCGCAAGATCACCATCAGTACGGTGGGCTTGCCTGCCGCTATCCGCAAGTTGTGCGACTTTGAGTTGCCGGTCACGCTGGCACTCAGCCTGCACGCGCCGAACGATGAACTGCGCCGACAGATCATTCCGTGGGCGGAATACTCCACCGTGGCCGAACTTCTTTCTGCGTGCCAAGAGTGGTTTGGTAAGACTGGTCGCGAAATCACGCTTGAGTACATCTTGCTCGGCGGCTTCAATGATCAGCGTGAGCATGCCCAGGAGCTGGTGCGCATTGCCCGCTCCATTCGTGCCAACGTCAACCTCATTCGATACAACGAAGTTGACGGCTTGCCCTTTGCGCGTCCCGACGACCATGACGTGCTCACCTTCCAGAACGTCCTCCGCGACGCTGGCGTGAATACACACATCCGCGCAAGCCGCGGCCGCGACATCAAGGCCGCTTGCGGGCAGTTGCGTCACGAGGCAATGAAGAGCTGACGCGGAACACAGGCGCCGCTCAATCCGTCCCCGCTTACCTACGCGTTCACCGTTAATCGCTCAATTTCAAGCACCGGCGTCTCATGCAGCCGATGTGCCGCGGCCAACTCATGCAGGCTCTTGACAACGCCCGACCAGTGCGCGCGATGCTGCGGCTCATGAACGGCGCGATCAAGAATTTCCAGCACCGCAGTCCGCGCACGACGCTCCTGCGGCTGGCCGCGCAACTCATTCGGAACTACGCGCCACAAGATCAACGCCAACTGCGCCGGCCAATCGCTTGACCGCAAATCGAGTCGCCACACCGTGCGCCCCAGCACCACTTCAATGCGATTCAAGTAACGGCGACTCATGCGGTCACCACGCGCCGCGCGCACGCCAAGCCGCTCGCGAATGCGCCGCGCTTGACCAACTCCCGCCTGCATCGCCGCTACATACAAGGCATCGCGAATGAGAATTGATTCGGCAAGCGGCAGGATGCCGTACGTGCACAACGTGCGGTCCGGATCATCGGCGCCCGCCTCGTACAACTCCTTCACCAGTCCGGCGTACCAACGCAAGTGGCGCACTCCGCCCCATGCCACGCAGCGCGCCGATGCATTCACAAAGTCACGCAGCGCCTGCCGACCATCATTGGTGGCGTACAGACCAGGCATCGCGTCGATCGCCTCGCGCACACTTTCGCGGAACTGCCGTGCGCGACGGCGTCCACCGCGGCGCGAAGCTTCCAATTCCAACGCAGTGCGGCGCACCAAGCGCCCCAGGCTTTCGCCCTTTTTCGAGTCACTTTCAGCGATTTCCAGGCCTTCTGCCAAGCGCCGACCGAAGTCGAACGCTTCCAGTGACCGCCCAAAGCCGCGCGTTTCCAATCGCCGCATGGCCGCTTCAAGCGACTCCACTGAAACCGGAATGAAGCCGCGCTGGAACGCTGCACCAAGCACCACCAAGTCAGCCACGCGGTCCGTGAGAAATTCGCGCTGCGCAGTGCCGGAGATATCCGCAAGCAACGCGCCCTCTGGTCGAGTGGCGAGCGGCACCGCGCGCGGCAACAAGTCCACGGCGGCAGCAAGCTCCGTGGGCACCTGATCTTCAAACGCACCAAGATTGGCAACAATGTAGGTCTTGTCCGGCGCCGCCACACGCAAATACGGATCCGGCCCCAGGGCACGCAGCGTCTCCACCGCGTCAAAGCCAAGAATGAGATCCGCTTCACCGTACGGGCATTGCGGCGAATGAACGCGCGCATCTGGACCAGAGTCCTGCCCCGTGAAGAGCACCTGACCCCACGCGCGCCTACCCGGACCAATAGGCGTTGGGTGATAGATGGACTGCACGCGGTAACCCATCGCGCGACCTGCCTCGCACAGCGCAAGCACGGCAATTCCAGGTGGATCCCCGCGATATCCAGCAATATGGCAGCGCCAACGGCCTTCACGCGCGTGCACCGGTCGCGGCGGTTTGATGCGCGCATCGGCATCGCCCTTCACTGGCGGCGGGCGCGTGCGCACTACTTCCACCTGCTCAAGCAAGGCGCGCACTTCAATCTTTATGGGAAGTCCATCGCCTGCTGGGAATGTCTCCCGCAGAAACTCCGTCTTCAATGGATCAAGGCCGCGTTCAAGCCCGCGCTCCATCAACACCGCCTGTGAGATGGGCCGAATATCGCAACCAGTATCAGCTGGCCACACCAAGCGTTGCCGCGCTGTGAACCCAAGTCGATCCGCTTCTGCAACGCCCGCTTCTAGCTGACGAATGTCACGGCGCGCGGGCGGACCGTCATGCGCCACCAACACACCCACGCCATCCAAGCGCGCCGTCTGCGTGATGGCGGCAATCAAGCCGGGACGATCATTCATATCGCAATGCGCTACATGTAAACGCGGCGCACTTCGCAGCGGCACGGCTGCGTTGGCCAGGCGCTCCACATCCACTACATCGCTGCCACCCAGGTCAACCACTACAAAGAGCGTGGGCTGCGGATCGATGGCCGCTTGCTGAATGGCAGCAGGTCCTTCCAACGCAAAGCGTCGGCGATCCCACAGTTCAACTTCAGTCACGATTTCCGCTTGCGGGGGCGCACTTCCTTCCAGCGCCAGCGCGCGCGACGGCGCTTCCGGATCATCCGGATCGATGCGCGCCACTTCAATCGCGGCGTCGGCAAAGACGGCACGGACGGCATCCATCGCGCCGGTTGGCCCCAAACCAAAGCTCCGTCTTGGCACTTCCAGACGCTCAAGTTCCGGCTGCGAAGCAGCCAGCCGCGGCGAATGTTCCAGCCCAGTGCGCACCAACTTAAAGAGGTGCATGGCCTTGCGCAACAAGATGGATGTGCGCACGCCGTCATTCACTTCCAGTCGCACCTCTTCACCATCGCGCGCCGGCAGGCGATCCCACCACAAGCGCGCGGGGCGTTCACCGCGCGCACGGAGCGCTTCGGCAACCTCAAGAATGTCGGGTGCTACTGAATCGGGCCGCGGCTCCAGCACCACGGCGTCATCGCACCGCGTGAGGAAGCGTTCCAAGAGCGCCGCATCCATGGGGTGCGTGCAACCAAGGTCAAGGACCGGAACCCGCCCTTCCAAGCCAAATTCACCAAGAATGTGCCGAATGGCAATCGCCGAAGGTCCAACAGCAATGAATGCCATCGGCTCGCGCTCACCCGGACTGGGGAGCGCCGCCACACGGTTCAATTCCAAACGGCGCACCACGCGCAACACATCATCACCTTCCGGCGTGCGCGCGCCACGCCGCGCGCGCAACAAGGCAGCTACTTGCTCCACACGCTCGGTGATTCGGTTGGCGCGCAATGACGGCGAGTCCAACGAACGCAGCACCGTGGAATGCGCAACGATCGCTGCCATACGCGGACCAGCGTTCGCAAGGCGAAACGCATGTTCAATACCGTCGCGCAGCGTCTCAATTCCCTTGGGCGCCACCACCGGCAACCCCAACGAACGCGCGGCCTGCCAGGGCGATGCCAATCGCACCAAGAACGGATTGTCTTCCAGTAGC
>JBILYM010000031.1:0-12745 GCA_044377725.1 Phycisphaerales bacterium | reverse complement strand
CGGCGCGGTTCAGCCTGCCGACCGCATCGAAGCCGCGGGGCAGCTCATCATTGCCAATTCACGGCAATACGCGCTTCGGCTCAATCCCGCTCGGGCGGCGGATCCGTCGGACGGGCTCTTGGACACCGTGGTGCTGCCCGCTCACGGGGGTTGGAGCATGGTGCGGTGGGCGCTCCGGCTGGCGCTGTCGCGCGGGGCGATCGCGGGCGCCGTGACGGCACGCGGTCCCGCGTGGCGGGTGCAGTTTGAGCGTCCCACCTTGATTCAGGCGGACGGCGACCCAGTTTCCGGCGGTCCGGTGCAGCACATGGAGGTGGCGCTGCATCCGGGGGCGCTGCGGATCGTCCAGATGACTGGCCCGCGCCATTCGCCCGCGGGCGCCTGACCCGCAATTTCTGCGCGCAATCTGCAGTAATTGCCGATTTCCCGCCGATGAAGGGTACTGGAGCCACGGATGGCCGCAGTCATACCTTTCGAACGACATCTGCTTGCGCGAACCTTCGCGCGCCGCCGCGCGGTGCGTGCACGAGTCATCGCTGTCATCGCCACGCTCCTCACGGCATGGTGCGCGCATGTTGCCATGGCGGCACCGGTAAGCCAGTCAGTGGTTGAGCAACAGTCGCTTGGTTCGGTTCAGCAGTCCGCGCAGTCAGCAACATCAAGTGGCGTTTCCGAAGCAGTGCGAATGCTCGGTGCGCTGACCGTGGTGGTTGGGCTGGCATTCGCAGCGAAGTGGTGGCTGCGGCGCAGCGGAATTGCCACGCGCATGCAGGGTGGTGCGTTTGAGATTGTTGCGCGTCACTCGGTGGGTCGCGGGCAGAACATCTTGTTGGTGCGATTTGGTCCACGGCTTCTCTGTGTCGAACAGGCACGCGACGGTCTACGCACGTTGAGTGAGTTGACTGATCCCGCGCAAGTGGCGGCAACCATGGCAGAGGCTCGCGGTGGTGATGCGAATCGTGGAGCCTCATCCGCGTCCGCGGCGAGTCAGTTTCGCGGCGCAGCGCTTGATACGGATTCGGCTTCCGCTGCTCGCACCGTTGACCTTCGACGCGGGAAGGAAACCGGTTTATGACAGGTCCGGACTCCGGCATCGATCCCATTTCAATCGTGGCTGGCGCGGCAAACGCGCTGCCAGCGGGCGTTGGATTCAAAGGTGCGGTGGATCTCTTGGTGCTCCTCACGGTGCTCTCGCTTGCACCGGCAATTCTGATGCTTTGCACCTGCTTTACGCGGGTAGTGGTGGTTCTTGGGTTGTTGCGACAGGCGGTCGGCGCGCAGGCCATGCCGCCGACGCAGGTGATCGTTGGGCTCTCATTGCTACTCACCATGGCCGCCATGGCCCCCACATTTACGCGTGCGTGGGACGCCGGTGTGAAGCCATACATGGACGGCACCACCACCAATCCAGAAGAGGCGTGGGGCGCTGCGCGGCAGCCGCTGCGCGACTTCATGTTTGCGCAGATCGACGCGTGCGGCAATTGGCAGACGGTGTACATGTTGCTGGAGCACCGCGGCGTTGATGTCAGTGACACATCCAAACTCACGCGCGCCGATGTTGATATGGCAACGCTCGTTCCGGCATTTGTCTTGAGTGAATTGAAGACGGCGTTCCTGATTGGTTTTCGAATCTTCCTTCCGTTTGTAGTGGTTGATCTGGTGGTGGCCGGAATCTTGGTGAGCCTTGGAATGTTCATGGTTCCGCCATCAATGGTTTCGATGCCGCTCAAGTTGCTCCTCTTTGTGCTGGCCGATGGATGGACTCTGGTGGCAGGGTCGATCTTGGCTGGCGTGGCGGCGGTGACCTAACCATGGAATCTGCACCGATCGATCTTGTGCAGTCAGCGCTGGTTACCGCACTGGTGGTTGCGACGCCCATTCTGCTAGTGGCGTTGGTGGTTGGCTTGATCACTGCGCTGCTGCAGGCTGCAACGCAGGTGCAAGATCAAGCAGTGTCAGCGGTACCCAAACTGCTTGCCTGTGGACTGACTTTGGTGGTGCTGGCTGGATGGATGGTTTCCAAGCTAGTGACCTTTGCACAAGCAATGTTCTCGGGAGGCGTCTACTAAATGGACGGCACCACCACGCTTGCAACGTTGGCGCCACTTGCGCTGGCGACGTGCCGGGTGATGGGCGTCGCCACGTTTGCCCCCGTTGTTGCAGCTGCGGCCGTACCGGTGCGCCTTCGCTTGGCCATTGCAGCGGTGATCGCCGTCGCCGCGCTGCCTGCCATTGGCGCTTCCGGACTTCCCGCAGCCGCCATCGCCGAGCCGTGGCGCTTGCTGCCCGCCGCCGCGTTGGAATTTGCGTTGGGCGCAGTGATCGGCGTGATCGCCATGCTGCCCGTGGCGGCCTTTCGAACGGCGGGATCGCTTGCAGGCATGCAAGCTGGGCTTGGTTTCGGCCAACTCTATGACGGTGGCAGCGGCGAAGAAGATGGCGGCGATGCGTTCGAGCAACTTTTCGCGGTGCTCGGTGCCGCATGCTTTGTGTGGGCTGGGGGCCTTGACGCAGTGGCGCTCTCCACGCTTCGGAGCTTTGATTACGTAGCGCTCGGCGCTTGGAGCCCCAACGCAGGCATTGTTGGAACGGTGATGGGCGCGGCAGTTGCGGCGAGCGAGCTGGCATTCCGCGTTGCGCTTCCGGTCACTGCGGTTCTTGTAGCCGAAGCGATTGTCTCTGGATTTGTTGCGCGCAGCGTTCCTGGGATTGCGCCGCTTGCCTTTGGATTTCCAGTTCGATTTGCGGTTGCCATGCTGGCGCTGCTTGCCGGCGCAGTCGCCATGCAGTCGGCGATGCATGGCGCCGTGGCGGGCATGCTGAACTCCATGCACTCCGCAGTGACGGGAGGTGCCGCATGAGTGGCGAAGAACGAACGAACCAATCAGGTGAGATGCGCTTGGAGCGCATTCGATCAGAGCACGGAGTGCCGGTACGACGATCGCCGATTGCCGTTGGTGCGCTCATTGGTGGCGCGCTCGGCGCATGGGCTTCCAATGTTCCGCAGCAACTCTTGGAAACCGTGCGCGGTGGACTCCGATTGGCCGCCAACATTGCCCCGGCTGATGGCGCTGAGACCATTCAAAGCACTGCCGTTTCGGTGGCGGTCATTGCGTGGCCGGCGCTTGCATGTGGGCTTGCGGGTGCCGTCGTGGGTGCGCTCATTCAGACAGGATTTCGGGTGCGTTCATCGCTTGGTGCTTCGATCGCCATGCGTCTGCCTTCAGGAAAGGCAGCAGGAGGAGCAGTCGCACGGTTGTCATGGGCGCTGGTATTGATTGGTGCAGCAGGATGGGCGGTGTTTGCGCATTGGTCGAATGTTGCTGCGTTGCCGGCGCTACCGATTGCAGCGGCAGTGGCGTCTGCGGCGCGGATTGTGCTCGACGCGGTGCTTGCCTCGCTGGCAGCAGGTGTGGTGTGCGCAGCCGCGGATGTGGCGATCGCACGATGGAAGTGGGAGCGATCCACACGCATGGATGATGCTGAAGCGCGCGAGGAGCGGCGCCGTACTGAAGGCGATCCCAATACAAAGTCGCGCCGCACTTCACAGGCGCGCAGTATGAGGCGGGGGCAAAGCATGAAATCGGTAACTGCTGCGGGCGCTGCTCGTGGAAAGGACTTGCGTGAACAGGCTGCTTGATCGAATTCTTGCGTTCCTCTCAGAGCATCGTTCGTTGGCGTTGCCAGCGGCACTGCTTGGCATGGTGGTGGTGCTGGTAGCGCCGCTCTCGCCATTGGTGATGGATGTGTTGGTGGTGCTGAATTTCGCATTGGCCGCTTTGGTATTGGTGCGAGCAGCAACACTGCGTAGTCCGCTTGATTTCAGCGTGTTTCCAGCGCTGCTTTTGGGAACCACGCTCTTTCGTCTAGTCATCAATGTCGCATCAACGCGGTTGATCTTGGGTGCCGATGCAGTCACGCCGGTGGAGGCGCAAGGCGTCGCCGGGCAGTTCATTGAGTCGTTCGGCAAGTTGGTAGCGGGAAACAACATTGCCGTTGGTGCAGTGGTGTTCCTGATTCTGGTGATTGTGCAATTTGTGGTGATCACCAAGGGCGCCTCGCGCATGGCAGAAGTTGCCGCGCGGTTTGCGCTTGATGCACTGCCTGGTCGGCAGATGGCGATTGATGCTGATTTGGCAGCCGGTGCAATTGACGGTGCCGAGGCACGTGAGCGTCGGGATGATCTTGCCCGCGAAGCAGATTTCTTCGGCGCCATGGATGGAGCAAGTCGATTCGTCCGCGGGGATGCCATTGCCGGAGTGGTCATCACTGCCGTCAACATTGTTGGCGGCATAGCCACCGGCGTGCTTCAGAAGGGATGGACGCTGTCTGAGACCGGTCATGCCTTCACCGTGCTCACTATTGGTGACGGTCTGGCCGCGCAGATTCCGGCGTTCGTGATCGCCATCGCCGCGGGCTTGGTGGTGGCACGCGCGGGGCGGGGTCGAACACTCGGCGAAGAGATGCCCAAGCAACTGGTGGGCAACCCCCGATCACTGTGGATGTTGGCTGGATTTATGGCAATTCTTTCGTTCACGCCGCTACCAACCATGCCGCTCCTCCTGGGTGCCGGAGTGATTGGGCTCGGAGCATTGATTGCAACGCGCGTACAGAAGACGGCTGCGCGTACTGAGCAACTGTCGGATCGCGTTGGGCAGGCGGGCGGTCGTGGCGAACTCGCGCGTCGTCCGGGTTCGGTCGCGGTGGTCGATCCTGCCATTGCGCGGCGCACTGCGGAAATCGGTGCGCTCTTAGCGGTGGAGCCGCTTGAGGTGGAAATTGGCGCGTCGCTCGTAGAACTTGCCCGTGCTGGCGATGCGTCGCCGATTCTCAAACGCATCGAGGCCGTGCGCCGCCAAGTGGCTCAGGACCTGGGCATCGTTGTGCCAGCGGTTCGAGTGCGTGATGATCGCTCGCTTGCGTCAGGTGGTTACCGCATTCGCGTACGCGGTGCTACGGTTGGTGAGGGTGAGTTGCGTCTCGGCGAGTTGCTCGCCATGCCAGGCGACGGTCGCCTGCCGCGGCTTCCCGGAATTCGAACCCGTGAACCTGCATTCGGTCTTGATGCACTGTGGATTGCCCCCTCGCTTCGTCCGCAAGCGGAGGCGCAGGGCTGCGCGGTTGCCAGCCCTGAGTCGGTGTTAGGTGCGCACTTTGCCACCGTGGTTCGTCGGCATGCGGATGAGTTGCTGACCCGCGAACATGTTGCTGATCTACTGACGGAACTGGCGCAGCGCGCGCCGCGTTTGGTTGCGGAAGCGGTGCCAGCATGCATTCGCCCCGGCGAGTTGCAGCGGGTTATGCAGTTACTTCTGCGCGAGCGGGTACCGGTGCGCGATCTTGAGGCAGTGCTTGAATCCATTGCCGATGCAGCGCAACGATCCCGTGAACCACATTCGCTGGCGGAAGCAGCGCGTTTGGCACTGCGCCGAACGATTTGTCAGCAGTACGCACGTCCCGACGACGAAGGTCGCCCGGTGCTGACCGTGGTGGTTGCTTCGCAGTCACTTGATGCGCTCGTTGCATCAGCAGTCACCCTGATTGATGGTGAGCCAGCAACGCTACTCACGCCTGCGGACGCGGCGGCGGTTGTTCGTGCCGTAGCGGCTGCGGCGCGGCCGTTGGCAGAATCGGCGCTTCCAGTCGTGGTGATTTCTACGCGCACTTCACGCGCCGGGCTTGCGCGATTGCTCACACCGCACATTCCCGGTTGTGCGGTCCTTGCCTACGACGAATTAGTGCGAGGTATTGAAGTTGATCGGATCGGCGAAGCAGTGCTCACAGAAGAAGGCACGGAGGTGGCAGCATGACGCGCGTTCGATACATCGCTGACAGCATGACGGAAGCAATCACCGCTGCTCGCCGCCAACACGGAATGGGTGTTCGCATCGTCCACGCTGGCGCGCGACGTACCGGTGCATTTGGCCGCGCGCTTTCATTTGAAGTGATCATCGAAGCAGCATCACGGACTGCCCAGGCGCGTCGAGCGGCGCGTGAGGCCTTAGCGCGTGCAGTGATGGTGGGGCGCATGGCTGCTGAGGAGGCCAACGCATCGATCGCTGCCATGTCCACCGGCCCAGCCTGTGCTGCAGTGATGGCGCGTCTTGGTGCACGTCTGCGCGCACAAGCGTTGCCGGGCGAACTGGTTGATCATGTCCTTGGACAAGTAAGTGCAGAACTGCAGTCCGCTGCCGCCGACGAAATCGAATTGATGGCTCAAGCAGCCGCAGTGAATGCGGTTGCTGGATTGCTGCCAGTAGCTGGCACTCATGCGCCGCGCCGTGCTGACGTCGCTGGGCGACCGTGGATCGTTGCGATTGCTGGCCCAACGGGTGTTGGCAAGACCACCACACTTGCCAAACTTGCCGCTGAATGGCGGGTGACCCGCGGTCTTCGGGTCGGATTGCTTGCAGCCGATTCGTTCCGAGTGGGTGCTGTTGAACAACTGCGCACCTATGGATCAATCATCGGTGCTGAAGTACGCGCGGCCAACGGAGCGTCATCGGCACGTGATGCGCTCGCCGCGCTTGCTGGATGTGATGTGGTGCTGGTTGACACTCCAGGACGTGGACATCGTGATGTGGGGCGTATCGGTGAGATTGCGCACCTACTCACGGCAGTGCGCCCAGACGAAACATATCTCGTGTTGCCGGGCTCTGCGTCCGCACGCACCCTTGAGGAATCGTCCGACGCGTTTGCGCCGATCGGTGCCACGCACGTGGTGCTTTCAAAGTTGGATGAGAGTGAAGGCCTCGGCGCGCTCATCGGTGCGGTGCGTCGCAGTGGTACGCCGACGAGTTGGTTCACCACCGGACAGGAAGTTCCGGATGACATTGAGCATGCCGACGCACATGCATTCGCTCGACGGCTCCTGGGAGAATCAATCGTGGCGGAGGCAGCAATCTGATGGACACGCAGGCCGCGAATCTTCGCGCGCGTGTGGCAGCCGCGGCAGCGAGCGTTGCTCCGGCACCGCAACAGCGTGCAGCGATTGCAGGTGTTTCCGCTCAAACCCCGGTGCGTTTGGCAAGAACGATTGCAGTTGCAAGTGGAAAGGGCGGAGTTGGTAAGAGCACGCTGGCGCTCGGCATTGCCATGGCAGCAGCAGAGCGGGGCGTCAAGACGGCATTGGTTGATGCTGATCTTGGTCTTGCAAATCTGGATGTCTTATGCGGCGTTCGTCCCGCACGTACTGCTGCTGACTGGCTCAGTGGTCGCGCGCAATTGTCAGAGTGCTTCACCACCATTGCTCCGCGCTTATGGTTGCTTGCGGGTGCATCAGGTGTTGCGCGCATGGCGGATCTTGAACGACCGCAACGTGCGCGCCTCATTGAAGGACTCGCGCGCGTTGCCGCGCATGTTGAACTCATGGTGGTTGATCTTGGAGCAGGTATCGGCGCGGGAACGCTTGATATCGCAGCGGCAGCAGATCGATTACTCATAGTGACAACGCCTGAACCAACATCACTTGCTGACGCGTATGGATTTGCAAAGGCATGTGTTCGTCACGGCAGGCGTGACGGATGGTGTTGTGCAACCACCATGGCGATCGATGTGGCGGATGGCAGTGCAGCAGCGGGGCGCTTGACGCGCACAGCGCAAGCGCACTTGGGCATCACATTCATGGACATGGGAAGTGTGCCCGTGGACCGCGCTGTTCCACTAGCGGTCCGATCGCGAACGCCACTCTTGACCGCAGCTCCTGAATCATCAGCGGCACGCGCCATGCGCGGCATGGAATCCCGCCTCGCTGGTCTTGACGACGGAGTTCAGAACGGCGAAGAATCTGGACGCTTCTTCGCCAACTTTGCCGCCCGGATGGGGGTCCGATGGGGCAATACCGCAGCCATGATTGCGGCCGGGGTGGCCGGAATCGGCGGCGTCAGTGCTCGATAAAAAATTTGCAATATCGCGACAAAATGGCTTGCAGAGACTCCCTGCTGCTTGTTATATTGGACGCGCTGGAACGATCGTCAAGGATCGATGACGCTCCAGCACCCCGCGACATGGATGTTGCGGGGCCCAACGGAGGGAGGTTCACCTTTATTGGTGGGCGTCCTTCCTTCATCGCTGGCTCATGGCGGGGATCCGCCGTGAATCAGGCAGTGTGCATTCCCCTGCACTCTCTTCTCGAAGGTCAAGGAGCGACCGATGTCGAAGAGCCACGCGCGGACGTCGTCAATTACGACGCAGTCCGCAACGAGCAAGCGTTCGTCCCCCAAAGCACCCTTACGCGGGGCTTCGGCTACCGCAGTGGCGAAGTCGCCTGCGCGCAGCGCAGCAACCTCGACACCGCGAAAGTCCGGTTCCGCAACTGGTGGTACTGCCGTCAAGGCAGCTCCAGCAGCAACAAAAACAGCAGTGACTGCCACTACTGCGAAGAAGCGGGGCGTGCTGACGCCCCGTACATCGTCGGCCCGAACTGACGGCGCCAAGACCACTATTGCTACGCGGACAGCTCCACGCGTCGCCGGTGGGCGTGCTACTCCGTCACGCGTCATTGAAGTGACGGCGCCGGTTCGCACATTGGCATCAGCAAATCCGCCGATTGCGCCACCATCAACGTCGGCACTGCTCGATCCAGTCTGGATTGCCTACGGGAACGCCCGTGAGCGCCAGGATGAGGCTCGTTTGCAGGACCTGCGCAACAAGTTGATCGAGCGCTACTACGACGTGGTTCGTTATGCGGCTGAGCGCATGCATACGCGTTTGCCAAACGAGGTGGACGTGAATGACCTCATGAGCGCCGGTTTGTTTGGCCTCATGGACGCCATTGATGCGTTTGACCCACTGCGCGGCGTGAAGTTTGAGACCTATTGCGCGCCGCGCATCCGAGGCGCCATCTTTGACGAGTTGCGCGCCATGGACTGGGTTCCGCGCTTGGTGCGCAGCCGTACGTCCAAGGTGGAGAAGGTTCGCAAGGAATTTGAGTTGTCAAACGGCCGCAAGCCAACAGACGACGAAGTTGCCAGCCTGATGAACGTCTCCAGTGCTGAGTACGACAAGTTGCAGAAGGATTCTCGACCAGTTGGCGTCGTGAGTCTGGACCGCAAGGCCTTTGAGAGCGATTCAAGCCGCGACGTTCGTGAAGTTGACGTCATTGAAGACGGTCGCCAGTTGAATCCGGCTGAACTGGTTCAGCGTGGTGATTTACAGGGCCTGATTACCAAGGGTCTTTCGCGTGCCGAGCGCCTGATTGTGATTCTCTATTACTACGAAGAGATGACCATGAAGGAAATCGGTCTCACGCTTGACCTTTCGGAGAGCCGTGTCAGTCAAATGCACTCCAGCATCCTGGCGCGTTTAAAGGCGCAGATGCAGCACCGTATGAAGGAATTCTGACCCACCATTCGGGCGACCGTTCAGCCCGTTGCACCTGTCCACGCTTTGGAGGGTCCACCTTCCCGAAGCAACGCGCCCCGCGAGAAACCTCGCGGGGCGCGTTCATTTCGGCCCCTCGGTTTTTCGCGGTGAAGTGAGTTGAGCCGTCCACCGCCCCCTCCGTTGCGCGCGGGACCCTCGGACGCGGACGGCTGCGCTCGCTCGCACACGGAAGGCACGTGTTGAGTCGGCCCCCAGTTCCATTGCGGGCAATATTTTTGGCGGACTATTGAAAATATCCCCAACCCCAAATGGTATTGAAATGAAATTTTTCAAAATCGCAAGTGCTCCGAAAGGATTCACTTAGTCAAAAATCACACCCTTATTTCATGATGGGGCGTCGTGGCAGATTGCGTTTTCGTTTGTGGAACGCGACATCAGACGCAGGTGAAACCTGCAAGTGATGAACGCAAACCGCTAAGCAATTGCCCCCGGTGGGGCAAACGTATGTACCAACCGCGCCGACGGCCTCGGCTATGTAGCGCCTACACGGGAGTGTGGGCCAAACGGGCGAGAGCCCAATGAGGAATTTCAGATGCGCAACACAACTTTCATCTCTTCGATGGTTCTGTCAGTAGCGTGCGTCAGCGCGGCGAATGCCGGGGTGATTCCGGGATTCGTCAGCATTGACGACTTCCAGATTTCGTCCATCGCGGACGGTGAACTCCACCCGACGACCAAGGGAGCGTACACCGACGCGTTCGGCGCCTACGGCGCCGCCGGTAACCGGAAAACGTTTGGCGGCGGACGTACGGGGTTCGCCAACACCGGCCAGGCATGGGGCATCACTACCATCGGGTCCGGCGCCCTGACCATGTCCTACTCCGGCTTGGCGGCCAGCCCTTCGGCCGGCGCGCAGAACTTCCAGTGGCAGAACCTCGGTAACTGGAACCAGGGAGTCGTCTTGGATCAGGCGACCCAGCCAGCGGTTCAGACTGCTCAGGCGCTCTTTGCCACCACCACCACGTGGAACTGGTCCGGCGGCACGAACTTCAGCTTTGACATCTCCGGATACACGACAGGTGGGGTGTCCACGTACAACTCGCCGCTGCTGACGATGTTCGCCTACGACCAGCTCGGCAACTTCGCGTCCAAGGTGCTGGCGCTTGCCAACGGCCACGTGGACGTCAACTTCAGTGAGTTCTCGGGCATCGACTTCAGCCAGCTCGACTACGTGGCGTTCCAGTTCGAGAACACTTACACCGCCAAGCTGCCGAAGAACACCTCGGGCATCCCGACTGGCTCGCTGACCATCGAGAATTTCGGCTACGTTCCCGCCCCAGGCGCCATCGCGCTGCTCGGCGCAGCAGGTCTCATCGGCGCTCGCCGCCGTCGCGACTGACATCACTCTGCACTCCACGCTGGCTTCGGCCGGTGTCCACACTCCACGCCCCCATGCGCACCCGCGCCTGGGGGCGTGTGTGCGTTGGCGCACTCCAACGTCCGCAGGCTATTGATCTCCGCCATCGCATCCTGGCCGCAGGCGCCGGAGAGGACAGGGCCGCGCTCAGCGGCCGTCCTCGTAAGGCGAATGCGGGCCAGTACACAGGCGTGGTGCATCAACGCAATCCCAGCCCGCCCTCAGACAGCCATCACCGTCACGGCGCGATCAATCAAAATCGTCGCGGCAGTCTTAGCCTTCACCTCGTCCACGCTGACCCCCGGCGCCGTCTCAATGAGCCGGAACAACCTCGCCCCTTGGTCAAACTCGAACGCCGCAAGATCCGTGATCAGCATGTGCACGCAATGCTGCCCGGTGAGGGGCAGTGTGCATGCCGGGATGAATTTGCTCTCGCCCTTCTTGTTGCAATGGTCCATGACCACCACCACGCGCCGCACGCCCGCAACTAAGTCCATGGCGCCGCCCATCCCTTTGACCAGCTTGCCGGGAATCATCCAATTGGCAAGATCGCCGCTTTGACTGACTTCCATGGCTCCCAAGATTGCCAAGTCAATGTGCCCACCACGAATCATCGCAAAGCTATCCGCACTGGAGAAGAAACTCGCGCCCTTGACCGCCGTCACGGTCTGCTTGCCCGCATTCACAAGGTCTGCGTCAACCTCTGAATCCTTCGGAAACGGTCCCATGCCCAGCAGCCCGTTCTCTGACTGCAGCCACACGGTCATGCCGGCCGGAACATGGTTTGCCACCAGTGTGGGTATTCCAATTCCAAGGTTCACGTAATAGCCATCGCGCAGTTCACGCGAAGCACGCACTGCGAGTTGGTTCCGATCAAGTGCCATAACGAATCCTCCTTGCGTTTGCGGGTTCGATCAGCCGAAGACGATGCCTTGTGCGAGTGGCAAATCCTTGGACCAATTGATGGTGCAGGTCTGTCGGCGCATGTATTGCTTCCAGCTATCGCTGCCCGATTCACGCCCGCCGCCAGTGTCCTTCTCGCCGCCGAACGCTCCGCCGATCTCCGCGCCGCTGGTACCGATGTTCACATTGGCAATACCGCAGTCGCTGCCTTCGGCTGAGAGGAATCGCTCCGCACTGCGCACGCTGTCAGTGAAGACCGCGCTGGAAAGCCCTTGATCGACGCCGTTATTGATAGCAAGTGCCTGATCGAATGAATCAACCGTAAAGATGTAGAGAATCGGCGCGAAGGTCTCTTCGCAGCAGATCGCCGGCACCACACCGCGTGGTACGGAGATCAAGGTGGGCTCCACAAAGTTGCCCGCCTTCTTTCGGAAACGATCGATACCTGCGGTACCACCAGCAAGCACCTTGCATCCCTCGGCCTCAGCGCGCACGATCGCCGCGCGCATGTTCTCTACAGCACGTGCATTGATCAGTGGTCCCATGAGCGTTCCCTTCTTCATCGGATCACCGATCGGAACACTCTTGTAACTCTTCACCAGGCGCTTGGTCAATTCACCAACAACATCCTTGTGAACGATGAGTCGTCGAGTAGTGGTGCAGCGCTGACCGGCAGTGCCAACCGCGCCAAACAACACGCCGCGTGCTGCCAGATCCATGTCTGCATCCGGCATCACAATGATCGCGTTGTTGCCGCCCAGTTCCAGAAGCGTGCGTCCAAGGCGCTTGCCAACAACCTCGCCCACGCGTCGCCCCATGCGGGTGCTACCAGTAGCGCTGATGAGCGGCAGACGCCGATCCGCAAGCATTGTCTCGCCCACCTCGGTATCGCTGCCGATCACTAGGCCAAACACGTCTTCTGCGCGACCGCACTTCGGTACAAACACGTCTTGCTTGCGCATCACATCCTGCGCCACCTTGTTCATAGCGATCGCAGTGAGTGGCGTAATCAGGGAAGGCTTCCAGATCATGGTGTCGCCACAGACGGCGGCAAGCATGGCGTTCCAAGCCCACACGGCAGCAGGGAAGTTGAACGCAGTG
>JBILYM010000207.1:0-4339 GCA_044377725.1 Phycisphaerales bacterium | reverse complement strand
CCTGAACACGGCGCGGATCAATTCCGGCGCGCTCCAAGGCACTTGATGCTGCACTCCGTGAGTCGGCGGTGAGTGCGGCTAACAGGTGCAGCGGGGAGTATTCAGCATGACCGTGGCTGGTTGCCAGTGTTTGACCAGACTGGAGCGCTTCTTGTGACGCGTGCGTAAGTCGATCGTTCATAACGTAGAGTTTATTGATTGTGGCGCGGCTGCCACGGTTCTGCGGGGAAGCCCGCAGGTGTATGTTCAGGGCGTTGGTTCAGCCATGCAGCGAGCCATTCCAACGCCTCCACCAATCGTGGCCCCGGACGATTGAACATCTGATTTCCATCGACGAGCATGACTGCATCAGAGAATTTCCCGCGCCTATGCGCTGCGCGCGCGCGTTCAACTGCAGGAAGTTTCCCCCACCACTCGGTGCTTTCGAGCGCTGGCATCGCGGCGCGGACTGCTGCCAACGGAAGTCCGCAAGGCGCCACCACAATGCGTTCGGGCGCACTGGCAATGATGTCTGCGGGAGTCGCAACTCGGCTCTTGCAACCAACAGCATTCAAAGGGTGCAGACCGCCGGCGAGGGTGATGAGTTCGGGTGTCCAGTGGCCGCCTACAAACGGTGGGTCGGTCCATTCAAGAAACAACACTGACGGCCCGTCAACAAATGGCGCACTGCGCTCACTGGCAGTCCAAAGGCGATCGCGCAACGCAGTGGCGGCGGCTTGCGCTTGCACGGGGCGCCCAACGGCTTCGCCCACGGTGAGCACATCATCAAGAACTTGCCACACGGTGGTGGGATTCAAATTGATGATCTTGGGCACACGCGGCAATGTGTGAGCGATACGTTCGACGCTGCGCAGGTCAATGCTGCATACGTCGCACAAGTCTTGCGTGAGAATGACATCTGGATTGAGCTCGCGGAGCAGATGCTCATCAAGGTGATAAAGCGATTCACCGGCAGCGATCGAAGCGCGAACGGCAGCATCAATAGCAGCGGAGTCAACGGGCGTGATTTGCTCGCCTGCACTCCCAGCAGTGTGTGCGATCCGCGCACTCGTCAATATCGGAGCGCGCATCGCCGCTGGCGGCCAGTCACATTCATGGCTACGACCAACGAGTAGATCGCCGCCGCCGGCAGCAAACAGCAATTCAGTGGCAGATGGAAGCAAGCTGACGACGCGCATCCGTAAAGCGTATGCAACGACCGGGAATGCGTGAGATACGAAAGGGGTACCGCTCACGCCGATCACTAGTAACTCAACTCACTTGCCTACCAACGGCGTGAATTCCACGTCCGCAGGAGCATCTTTACCTGGCCGCAGGCGCCGGAGAGGACTGTGCCGCGCTCAGCGGCCGTCCTCGTAAGGCGAATGCGAGCCAGTACGCACGCGTGCACTGAAGTGAAGTGAGTTCAGCCGCCCCCCGCCCCCTCCGTTGCGCGCGGGACCCTCGGACGCGGACGGCTGCGCTCCACAAGGTTCCGCTTAGCCTCGGGCGAATCTGTTCGTCCGGTTGGCACCCACGACTCGCACGTCTAGCTGCCGGACTTCTCAGTTTCACACGCCGCTTACCGAGGATCCCGTGTTCACTGCAGGGGCTCGAACACGCAGGACGCGTGCATGCACCGTCTGGAACCCGTCCACCTGGCCGCAGGCGCCGGAGAGGATAGGGCCGCGCTCAGCGGCCATCCTCGTAGGCGAATGCGGGCCAGTAGGAGGGCGTGATGCCACCACTCAAGCCAGTACGCCGGCGTGATGCCACAACCGAGACCAATACGAGCACGTGACGCATCAACGCAACCACAACCCCGCAGCCCGGTATCTCGCGCGTGCCGACATTCGCTTACGAGGCTCGAGATTCCGTTGGTGTGCGTGTTGCCGGCACGCTGGATGCCGCATCGGAGATGGCCGCGTTAGCCGATCTGCAGTCGCGCGGGCTTTCGCCAACGAAGGTTGCCGAGCGCCGTGCGCCGCGGTCACGTGGTGTTGGCGCGCGTGCGTTGGCGAATTCGTATCGGCAACTTGGTGACTTGCTGCGAGCCGGGGTTCCGCTGCTGCGTTCACTCCGGTTGCTCGGTCGTGGAAAGTCCAACGTTCGACTTGCTGCAACGTGGCAGTCGATCGCTGATGCGGTGCAAGATGGCGAGCGGCTCGCTGAGGCGATGGCTCGTTACCCCGGGGTGTTTCCTGATGTGCAAGTTGCCATGGTGCGCGCTGGCGAGCGCGGCGGATTTCTGGAGGATGTGTTTGCGCGTCTTGCAATCTTCATTGAGAATCAAGCAGAGATGCGTAGCAAGGTGGTCGGCAATCTGATCTATCCAGTGATCTTGCTGGCGGTCGGATTTGGCATTGTGATTGCCGCGCTGATCTTCTTTGTCCCTAAGTTTAAGAAATTCCATGTCAAAGGTGAGTTGCCACTACCAACGCGATTCCTCATGGGCGTGAGCGACATCTTGGTGGAGCGGTGGCCATGGTTGTTGCTCGGTGTGGTAGTGCTAGCGGTGGCTGCCTGGTGGGCATGGCAGCGGCCCGCGCTGCAACGTCGCCTGCGCGATGCCGAACTGCGCGTGCCGCAATACGGCGCATTGATTCGCGCGATTTGCGTGGCGCGGTTCACGCGTGTGCTTGGAACATTGTTGGCAAATGGCATCCCCATGTTGCAAGCGATGACCATCGCACGCGACGCTGCCGGACATCCGCGACTGGCGGAAAGCGTGGAACGAGCCACTGAAGCAGTTCGCAGCGGCGAGCAATTGGCGCAACCTCTTGCGGACAGCGGGTTCTTTGAGCCCGATGTTGTAGAGATGATTTCCGTTGGCGAAAGTGCGAACAATCTCCCCACTGTGCTTGGCGGCGTGGCAGACACCCTTGAGAAACGCGTGGATCGAACCTTAGGAATTGCGGTGAAATTGATGGAGCCGGCTCTATTGCTGTTCCTTGCAGCAGTGGTGCTCTCCATCTTCCTTGCGCTGGTGCTGCCGATGCTTCAACTGGGTGGTCAGGCGTAAGATTGGTGTTGTGAACATTTCTACGAACGCGCCACCGATACAACCGCACGCTGTCAGTACCACTCCAAAGCATGGATTTTGGACAGGCTTCAGTGTTGGTTGTGCAGTTTCATTGGTGGGTGCGCTGCTCATCGGTGTGATTGCCGTCCTTGTTGCAATGGCGGCCGGCTTAAGTACCGCGCGTGACCAAGCACGTGATGCATACGCGGCAAGCCAGGCACAGCAGATTGCCGCCGGTCAGGCGGTTGCCGCTGAAGCCGCTGCTGCATATGCCGCGCAGGAGGCGAACGGCGGCATGGCAGACTCGGATCCTCCGATGTCCCCGAGTCCGCTGGTAGGCGCTGACGGCGATGCTGCTGATGATGGCGATGAAACCATGTCGGTCGAAGAGTTGGCAATCGATAGCGCTCTTGAAACTGAGGATTACGACACCGCCGAGAAGTTGGCGCGCGAGTTGGTGGCGCGCAACCCCAAAGATCCGCTGGCTCGCGCTTTGCTGCAGACGGTTCGTATTGAACGCGCGGTAGCGGCGGGGGACATTGCCTCTGCTGATGCACTTCTGAGTGAGGCACGTGAGTTGGCACTGGAACTTGATCCATTTGCAGCGTTGGGTGTGGCTGACCTTTGGATTGCCGAAGGTGAGCCCACTCGAGGCCTTGCGATTGCAGACCTCGTTGTGAAGAGCACCACCGGCACAACCGACGATGCTCGCTTTCTTCGCGGTGCGGCGCTGCTTGTTCGTGGGATGGCCAAGGCGGAATTGGGCGATCTGGCCGGTGGCACAAAGGACCTTGAAGATTCCATTGAGCTTGCCCCCGACGAGGAAACCGCCGCGGAATGGCAGCAATATTTGGACCAGATCCGTGAGAAATCACGGTAGATCCGCACCGGCACCCCATCGCCGCAACCCCCCGCACGGTTCCCGGTAAACACACCGAGCAGGAGATCACTACCCAATGCGAACTAAATCAACCCGCCATCGCAACCGTCGCGCCTTCACCATCCTTGAGCTGCTGATCGTGATCGGCATCCTTCTGGCTTTGGGCGGAATTGTCCTCTACAACTTGAGCGGACAGTCTGACAAGGCGTACGAAGGTACGCAGACCGTGCAGATGCAGGCGATCAAGAAGGCGATCATGATGTTTAAGAATGACGTCAAGCGCTTGCCGACGCAGGAAGAGGGCGTGGTGGTGTTGTGGGACAAGTCCGTCCTTGATGACGATTCCGCTGGTCGATGGGCGGGTCCGTACTTGGAGTCCGCAGTGCCCAAGGACATGTGGGGGCACGAGTGGGTGTATGTCTTCCCTGCAGAAGGCGTGGCCGTTGGCTTTGACATTC
>JBILYM010000205.1:0-4361 GCA_044377725.1 Phycisphaerales bacterium | reverse complement strand
GGCTGATATAAAGCATGGATGACCTCCCCATCGAAATCGAAGCAGAGCAAGACGAACAGCCAGCGCAAAGTTGCCGCGCCAATGTCGGGTAGTGATTCGGTAGTGGAGTTTCCAATTGATCGCCCGGGCATGGTTGAAGTGGTGACCAATCCGGAGCATTCATCACTGTGGGAAGTGCTGCGGCATCTTGGATCTGCAGTATCCCCAGCAGAATTGGCGAAGGTCACCGGGCGCACTCTTCCCGCCGTCGTGAAGTCCCTCGATGTACTAAATGCGGCAGGGCTGCTTCGCCGTGTCGTAGCCACGCGCACATCGCCGGGAGTGCGCTACGCGGTAACCAGTCAGCGAATCAGCTTGCGATGGGACCCTGAAAATCCCCGTCACGTGGCGATCCATGGCCAAATCGGCAGATCATTTGAAGCACGAAGTACCACGCATGTGAATGGTATTTATGAGCAGAGCGCGCCAAAAGCGGTCACTCCATACCGCGATCGTCGTCTGCATTGGGAGCATTACACGCCGGAAGACCTGAAGGAATTGAAGGCGATATTTTCCATCCTGGACACCCTGGCGGAGCGCGTCAATCGGCGGCGCAGCCTTGAAATCCCAGGAGAAGATCGCAGCGCGCGTATTACATTGCCCTGTAACTACCACATTGCATGGGCGATCGTCCCGGTGGAGGACGGATTCCCTGCGTTGGCTAACGTTCATGCGGAATGCATCAAGAATGACTCATTCGCTGACCGTAGCCCCGGGGCGGTTGCCGCTGCGCGGCTCACCAATCGCGAAAGTCAGGTGCTTGAGGGGCTGATGAAGGGCCAGTCCTTGGCAGCCATCGGCACATCCCTGAAAGTCAGCCGGGCCACGGTTGCCACGCTGGCGTCGCATTGCTATAAGAAGTTCGGCGTTTCTGGTCGGCAGCAGCTTGCAGCCGTGGTTATGGGGGGGCAATCCAGCCAGTGACCAGGAAGCCTCGTGGCCACTTCCGTACGGGGTATAGGGGAGGCTGTTGAATCTCGGACTACAAGGTTTTGTTGGTGATTCTCACGATTTGGGAACTTGACGCGAACGGGCGGGCTCTTATTCTGCGTACACCTGTAGCGGTCCAAGTAGTACCGAATCGCCTGATCCCCATCTCAATCATTTCGAAGGAGCCCGTATGCGTCTTGATCGAACCCTGCTGTGCGTCGTGTGCGCGGTTGTGTCTGTAAATCCTTGCTACGCCGAGCGTCGGAACGATGATGGCAACGACGGCACCCGTGATGATTCTCTTTGGTCTGAGACCGAGTCTCGCGACAGTTCGAGATCAGGAAAGTCGAAGTGCGGCATTTCCGAGAGTTCCGGGAAGATTCGTATCGACAGCAAGAAGGGTAAGGGCGGCTCGGCTGCGTACGAATCGAAGTGGGACGTGGATTGGACGGACAGCTTTGTCATCGAGTTCGAGCATGAGCTCAAGAGCGGTCGCCCGGGCAAGACCTCACAGAGCGCCACCAGTGGCATGGCTCTTGGGTTCGGAACATTCGATGCGGCGACGGGCTACCCCGATGGCGTGAACTTGGTAGTGACGCGTACTAAGTACGAGCGCACCCTGACTGCTTCAGTTCGAGTGGCTGGCCTAGTAGTGGAGACCGACACGGCGACCCTCGCGACCGGCGCGCACGACTTCAAACTTGTTTGGACGAGTGTCGACGGCGCCGTGTCTCTTGACGTGCAGCTGGACGGAATCCCGACGCCACTGGTGTCACTGACTGGTCTGGAAACCCGCTTCGCCGGGCATGAAGCCGAAGGCATGGGCGTGTCGCTCTTCGGCACTTCTGCTGGTAATTTCAAGTTTGAAGCAAGTTTCGATGACGTTTCCTTCTCTGGCGACGACTATGACGACTCTGACGACAGCAGCTTCGATGACGACGATGGATCAGATGACGCCGACGAGGACGGATATAGCAACGGCGATGACTCCGCAGGAGCCGCGACGTTCAACTCCGCGTTGGATGCCATCATCGCCTCAAACAATCTTCCTCTACTTGAAGCTGAATCTGACGTCGAGTCAGGAATTTTGGTTGTCAAAGGACTGCAGTGGAACGCCCCGGACGACAAACTGGTGGAAGTGGTTGTGAATGCCACGACCGGGGCCATCGTAGGCACACCCCGCAGTTGGACTCCAACTGCTGGTCAGCGGGACAAGTATGAAGATTCCATTTCCGTCATTGGCTTGGTCGAGATGAGTGCTACCGCTGCCGTTTCGCAGGCCGTTGCCAGCAATCCAGGCTCGACTGTTCATGAGATTGAACTTGAGGAGGAGGATGGAAGGCCAATGTGGCAAGTTGAACTCGTCACCGCATCCGGCCTCGAGCTGGAAGTACGCATCTGGGCGGATTGAATCGCAGCGCCGCCCTACTTGCCCACATTCTTGATTGAATTGGGCTACGCTTTCTAAACTCCACGGTCTCGGTGTCGAAGGTCGACACCGAGACCGTGGTCTTTCCGAAAGCAAGTTCACTATGAATCGCTCAATCATCAACTCACTCATCGTGGCTAGTTTGTCTATGGCCTTCATCGCGTGTGAAGCAGCCGGTCCCAAGCGGATCGACACCGCGACCGCCAGCATGTCGGACACCAAGGACATGCTGACGCGCGGAAGTACTGAGGTCACCGGGGCATTGGCCGCCGCCGAGGCGATCGGTGCCACCCCCGACCTGAAGGCAAGTTACGAATCGTTCTCCAAGTCGCTCGACACGCTCGAAAAGACGGCAGACCAGGTGCGCGATCGCTGGGCATCGCTGACCGCCAAGGCACAGACGTATACCGACACATGGCAGAAGGAAGCGGATCTTCTGAAGAGTGAAGCAGCGCGCACGGCTGCTGCAACCCGCCGCGATTCGTTCACTGCCCGTATCACCGCCATCCGCACTTCGATGGGTGAAGTCAAGACCTCCTACGAGGCCTTTGTGGCTGACATGTCTGACATTCATGTGCTGCTTGCCAACGATCTCACTGCTGATGGAATCAAGTCAGTGAAGCCACTACTTGCCAAGGCAAAGAAGGACGCAGATACAGTCCAAACCAAGGCGACCGCAGCAACCAAACTGCTTGAAGATGCCATCGCCGGTGCAGCAACCACATTGCCAACGCCGCCTGCTGCTCCAGCCGCTGCTAAGTAATTAACTACTGCTTGAATGCACATGTGCAATACGCGGCGTGGCCGTGATGAGCTCGTTCATCACAGTCACGCCGCGATCTTTATTTTTGGACCGGCTGTTGTGCGCGCTGGCACGTTGCAGTTAGCTGACCAATTCTCGCACGGAGCGCTTCATCAGCGCGCGCACGGCGGGCATGGCGCTGGCAATAGTCATCACTAACAGAACCGCCCAACCGATGGCAAGCGGAGCGAGCGGCGGTTCAAAGGCAATTTCTTGCCCGCCAAGTTCTTTGTGCCAGAAGACGCCCATGCGCGCCAAATGGAGTCCAAGCGCCGTTCCGATGCCTGCACCAGCAATCGTGAGGAGCAGCACTTCGCCAAGTACCAGTCGTGCCAAGAGTCCAGGAGTTGCGCCGGTGGCACGCAATACCCCAAACTCAAAGGTGCGCGCACCGATGTTGGCGGCAACCACATTGCCAACACCAAAGCACGCAAGTGCCAGCGCGGCAAACGCGATGGAACTGGTGATCATCAGGATGCGATCGCCCACTTGCAGAATGGTCTTGCGGATCGCTCTGCCGCTGGCAAACACTGCCCCCGGTACACGATCCGTCACCGCATCACCAAGTTGCGCGTCCAGTTCGGGTGGGCTGGCATCATCAATATCAACCTGCAGGATGAAGGCTTCGCGGCTGCCGAAACTGCGTGCCACTTCGTCAAAGTCCATAAAGACGCAACTGACCGCGTTCTCCGTGTAGACGCTGCGAATGCCAAAGAACTGCACTGCTACATCAAGGCCGGCTGCGCCAACCACGCCAACGATTTCGTAATCCTTCTCAGTCTTCCCGCCACCAAGACGAATGTGGTCGCCTGGTTTCTTGCCACGCGCCACCAAGAACTCCTTTGCCACCAGAATTCCGGCGCCAGTCTTGAGTTTCGGCAGCGCGGTTTCCGGGGAGCCTTGAATCCAATCAAGCCGATTCAGTGCCAAGAATTCCTCAGGCGGGAACCCAATGCACACCACGTTTGGAGTGCCAATGCCCTCCACTCCAAACACGGTTTCGCCGATCACTTTGAGCGGTAGATAGCCAATCGGTACGGTTCCTTGCACGCCCGGTATCGCCTTGATTCGATCTTGCTCAGCGACGGACATGCCGTTCGCTTTGAAGACAAAGCCATCGGAGATGCGCACGCGTTCACTGATGTCGCGCACTACCGCTGT
>JBILYM010000204.1:0-4365 GCA_044377725.1 Phycisphaerales bacterium | reverse complement strand
GACCGGTGATCCAGCCGATGTCAGCGGTGCAGAAATACACCTGCTGTTGCCCCGGTACCAAATTGAATGTCCAGCGCGCAGTGGCAGCGGTGAACACCATGTATCCACCGGTAGTGTGCAAGATTCCCTTGGGCTTGCCGGTGCTTCCCGAGGTGTACAGCAGGAACAGTGGATGCTCGCTGTCGACCGGCTCACATGTGCGTGTGGTTGGTTGCGTGGGCACCAAGTCATGCCACCATACATCGCGCCCTGGATGCATCGGAACTTCATTGTTCGTTCGCTTGAGTACCAGCACCTTTCGAACGCTGGGAAGTTGTGCGCACGCTGCATCAACGTTCGCTTTGAGCGGCACCACCGATCCGCGTCGCCACGCTCCATCACAGGTGACGATCACCGTGCTGCCGGCATCATGCACGCGATCGACGATTGCTTGTGCTGCAAATCCCCCGAAGATCACGCTGTGGGGCGCACCGATACGGGCGCATGCCAGTACGGCAATCGCTAGCTCCGGCACCATGCCCATGTACAAGGTGACCACGTCACCCTTCTTCACGCCCAGCGATTCCAGTGCCGATGCGCATCGGGCAACATCGTCGCGCAAGTCGCGGTAGTTGATGCGCCGCACTTCGGGAGTGTGGCCGGACATGGGCTCGCCCTCCCAAATGATCGCTAACTCGTTGCCGTATCCATTCTCTACTTGGCGATCCACGCAATTGAAGCATGCATTGGTGGTGCCGCCGACAAACCATTTGGCATCGGGCAGATTCCATTCGAGCACCTTGGTCCACGGCTCGTACCAATGAAAGTCGCGCGCCACTTCCGCCCAGAATGACTCCGGATCGCGGATGGAACGCTCATGCATGGCGCGGTACGCGTCCATGTCCGGAATATGCACGGTCCCCATGCGCTCCGCGAAATCTGCAGGCGGTGGAAAGAGGCGACCTTCGGCCTGGACGGATTGGATGGATGAATCACTCGCCATGGCGGTGACGATACCGCTACTAGTGAAATGGCTCGACAATCACTCACCAATACGTGCACCAGCAAACGCCTTGGCGGCTCGTAGTGCCTCCGGCAGACGCGCCGGCTCTTTGCCGCCCGCTTGTGCGAAGTCTGGTCTGCCGCCGCCCTTGCCGCCGCATGCTTCCGCGGCCGCGCGCACCCAGTCTCCAGCCTTGAGGCCCTTGTCTTGCATGGTCTTGGGAACGTCAGCGGCGATCGCCACCTTGCTCTCGGCCTCGTCGGCACTCATGAGAAGGATGGCGCTGTCCGGGCGCTTGGCGCGCACGGCGCTGAGCGCTGATAGCAACGCGGCGGGATCGGCACCATTGATACTGGCAACAATCATCGCGCCGCTCATTTCCTCGGCGATCGCGCGAGCCTGAGCAACCACGACATCGCGGTTGGCACCTTCTTGCGCTTTACGCCATTCCTTTGCGCGTTCGCGTAGTTCGGCAACAGCGGGCTCCATGCGGTGGCGGAACACGGTGGAGACCGGAAGTTCTGCAAGGGCACTGGCGATGGCGGTGGCCTCTTCGGCAAGCGCCTCGCCGGTCAGTTTGCGAGCGGAAGCCAGTCGCTGCTCAATATGAGTGGCGGTTGCTTCTGCAGCATGGGCGGCGGTGCCGGTGACTGCAAAGATGCGCCGCACGCCAGCGCTTGATGCACCTTCATTCAGGATTGCAAAGTGCTGAACCTCTTCCGAGCTGCGAGTGTGTGTACCGCCGCAGAATTCCACCGAGCAGTGCCGCCACTGTGGATTTGTTGGTTCCGCAAGCATGTCCGTCACCTTGGCGCCCACCGATACCACGCGTACCGGGTCGGGATAGCGTTCACCGAACACGGCGCGCACGCCATGGATTCCCTTGGCCAATTCCAGCGGAACCACAACGGCATCCACCAACATGGTGCGCGCAATCGCAGCGTTCACCAACATTTCCACACGCGCCAATTCATCAGCGCTCATGGCCTTTGAGTGCGTGAAATCGAAGCGCAAGCGATCGTCGGATACAAGTGATCCGCGCTGCTCAACATCCTCGCCAAGCACTTCGCGCAGCGCATGGTTCATGAGGTGGGTGCCAGTGTGGTTGGCGGCAATACGCTCACGGCGGCCGCGCTCAACGGTGAGTGTGGCGTGTTCGCCAACGGTGACTGTTCCGTGTTCGATGCGACCAAGGTGCATGACAAACTCACCGGAACGTTGCGTGTCTTCCACCTTGAATCGATGGGTTCGGCCAGCGTCTGAGGAGATTTCAAAGAACCCAGCATCGCCCACTTGTCCGCCGCCCTCGGCGTAAAACGGAGTCTTGCGGGTGATCAGTGCCACGCGCTGCTCTTCGACCGCTTTGTTGATGAGTGCGTTGCCATCCCAAATGGCTGCAATATCGGTATTCGTTGGCTTTGGGTCGTCGCGGCTGGAATCGTCACTTCCAGAAATGTGCAACGCGGTTCGCAGCTTCTCCAAGACATCCGGCGGGGGCATGCGCATGCCGTCGGCCTTGGTTCCGCCTTCGCGGCTTCGCTCCCGTGCGCTTTCCATCAACTTCTCATAGCCCGCAACGTCAACAGTGAAGCCGCGTTCTTCGGCCATCACCTGGGTGAGGTCAACCGGGAATCCGAAGGTGTCATGCAGGCTGAACGCATCCTGTGCAGAAATACACTTGGCCGCACCCGCGCGCTTGGCAGCTTCGTCGAACAGTGCAATGCCGCGCTCGAGTGTCTTGCCGAATGCAATTTCTTCCTCGCGAATGGTGTGCACCACTTTGGTGGCTTGCTGCACCAACGTTGGGAATGTTTCACCGAGCGTCTCAATGACCGCTGGCACCAGTTTGAACATGAATGGTTCGCGCGCGCCCAAGTGTTGGTGACCAGCGCGAATAGCACGGCGCAAGATGCGGCGCAAAACATAATTGCGGCCTTCACTGCCGGGTGCCGCGCCATCGGCAACCGCGATGGAAATGCATCGCACATGGTCCGCAATCACTCGATAGGCGATATCGGCGGCGCCTTCCAGGGTTCCTGCGTATGGCTTGGCACCGGTGATCTTGGCGGTGAGATCAAAGATTGGCGTGAACAAATCAGTGTCATAGTTGCTGCGCTTGTCCTGCAGCACGCTCACCAATCGTTCCAGCCCCATGCCGGTATCGACGTGGCGCGCCGGAAGCGGCACCAACTTGCCACCTGGCTCACGATTGAACTGAATGAACACCAAGTTCCACACTTCAAGCACATCCGGGTCGCCGCTATTGACAAGGTGTGCCGCGTTGCGTCCGCCAATGCGGTCGTAATGAATCTCGGTGCACGGACCGCACGGGCCGGTCTCGCCCATCTCCCAGAAATTGTCTTTCATGCTGCCAGGGATCACATGGTCCGCGGGCAAAAACTTCAGCCACAGATTACGACTCTCATCGTCGGGCGCCACCGCTTGCTTGGGATCGCCGGCGCACCACGTGGCGTAGAGTCGATTGGGGTCAAGTCCGTACACCTTGGTGAGCAACTCAATGGCCCAACTGATTGCCTCTTCCTTGAAGTAATCACCAAACGACCAGTTGCCGAGCATTTCAAAGAAGGTGTGGTGGTAGGTATCGCGGCCCACATCCTCAAGGTCGTTGTGCTTGCCGCCAGCGCGAATGCACTTCTGGGTATCCACGGCGCGCGTGTAGTTGCGCGTGCCCTGACCGAGGAACACATCCTTGAATTGATTCATCCCCGCGTTTGTAAAGAGCAGGGTGGGATCCTCAAACGGGATCGCCGGGCTCGATGGCACAACGGTGTGACCGGCCTTCTCGTGAAAGAACGCGATGAAGGCGCGGCGGACATCGGCGGCATTGCGGGCGGGCGTGTGCATGGGAGGCGCAGTGTAGGGACGGGGCTTGCGGCATTTGTGCCGCACAGGCGTGTTGCGGTGCGGGCCGATCCTGGGCGTAGACTGACTGCATGCACCCTTCACGCAGACCCTTTGTCGGCGGCAATTGGAAGATGAATACTGACCTTGCTTCCGGCGCGGAGTTGGCCGATGCGCTGCTGGCGGCGCTGGTAGCCGCGGGCGCCGAAGGCGTCATCGATGCCGCCGTCTATCCGCCATTTCCATACCTCTTCACCGTGGGACGAACCCTCGGCCATTCGCCCATCCTTCTTGGTGGTCAGGACTGTGCAGCCGAAGCGAGCGGCGCCTTCACTGGGCAAGTGAGTGCCGACATGCTCTGTGACATTGGGTGCCGATCTGTGATTATTGGACACTCTGAACGCCGGCACGGGCTTCAAGAGGGTGACGAATTCCTGCACCAAAAACTGGCGATCGCCCTTGAAAGTGGGCTGCAGGCCGTCCTGTGCGTGGGTGAAACCCTCTTTCAGCGCGATGACGGC
>JBILYM010000203.1:0-4398 GCA_044377725.1 Phycisphaerales bacterium | reverse complement strand
AGCTCTTGCCGTGGTTCTGTCGGAGCACGCTGTCGCGCGCCACGGTACCTACCGATACTGCGCAGACACCAAGCGGCAGGCGTCGTCATCAAACCGATCATCGCGGCGCATTTGGCTGAAGAGCGCGAGCAGTTCGGTTTCCGTGAGCCGCTGCTTCTCTGCGCCAGAGACATCCAAATAGACCTGCCCGCGGTGCATGGCAATCAGGCGGTCGCCGAGTGTTGCTGCTTGTTGCATGGAGTGCGTGACCATCACCGTGGTGGCGCTGGAACTGGCAACCAGCCGCGTGGTGAGTGAAATCACTAGCTCCGCGCTGCGTGGGTCGAGCGCAGCGGTGTGTTCGTCAAGCAACAGCACCTTTGGACCCGTCAGCGTGGCCATGAGAAGAGTGATCGATTGTCGCTGTCCGCCCGAGAGTAGACCGATCGGATCATCAAGACGATCCTCAAGACCAAGGCCGATCTGCGCCAAGAGGTTCTTCCATTCGCCACGTCGCGCGCCGCGCAGCAGCGGGGCCAGTGTTCGCCACTTGCCGCGCTTTGATGCCAGCGCCAAATTCTCTGCAACGGTCAAGCTTGGAGCCGTGCCCGCAAACGGATCTTGGAAGACGCGCCCGATCAGGTGCGCGCGGCGATGCTCCGGCCACCGAGTGATGTCCGTGTTGTCTACGGAAATGGAACCAGCGTCTAGTTCAAACGCGCCAGAGATGGCAGCCTGCAGCGTGCTCTTGCCGGAACCGTTGGTGCCGATCACCACCGTGAACGAGCCCGGCGCAAGCGCAAGCGTCACCCCTGCAAGCGCGCGGACTTCGTTGGCTGTTCCAGGGTTGAAGGTCTTGCGGACGGAGTTAAGTTGAAGCATGAGTGCCTCGCTTCCTACCCATTTCCTTGATCAAACCGGGGCCAACGATCGCAGCAAGCACCACTAGCGCGGTCACTAGTTTGAGGTCGTTTGCATCCAGACCAAGGCGGATGGCAATGGCAACGAGCAGTCGGAACAGTATGGCGCCCATCACTGCACCGATGACGGCAAGCGCCACCGATCGCACCGGGCCAATGAGACTCTGCCCCAAGATCACGCTTGCAAGACCAAGCACGATGACGCCGATGCCCATCTGCGCATCGGCAAATGCCTGCATCTGCGCAAAGAGTGATCCAGAGAGTGCCACCAACGCGTTGGAGACCGCAAGCCCCAGCACCGTCATGCGGTCGGTGCTGGTACCCAGTGCGCGCAACATGCGTGCGTTGTCGCCGGTGGCTCGCATGGCTGCACCGAGTTCGGTCTTGAGGAACAGCACCATCAGAATGGTGGCAATGCCCGCGATGAGTGCGCTGGCCGCAAGTAGTCCAAGATCACCGGATGGCACGCTGCGACCAAGAATGCTGGTCTCTGGTCCGAACGATGCGCGCGCTGCCTCTTCAAACGGGGTGAAGAGTGTGCGCGCATTGATGGGCACGTTGCTCGCGCCCATGATGCGCAGATTCACTGAATAGAGCGCCGTCATCACCAAGATGCCAGAGAGCAGCGCATTCACCTTGAAACGCACATGAATGGTGCCAGTGATCGCGCCAGCAAGCGCGCCGCCCGCCATGCCAGCAAGCGTGGCCGTCATCGGGTCAGCGCCATCGCGCAGAAGCCGCGCGGTGATGGCGGCACCCAACGGGAACGAACCATCCGCTGTGATGTCCGGCATCTGATAGACGCGGAACGACATGTAGATGCCAAGTGCAAGCACGGCAAATACCAGTCCGATGGCAAGCGTTGCAATCAGAAGACTCATGCTGACGCTCCAATCGGGACAGCCCAGAGTGAGCCGCGCAAGAACGCGGTCTCCGTGCCTTCAGCGTTTCGCAACGCGTGCAACACGGAGCGCAGTGGTTGCTCAGCAAGCAGCTGACCGGCCGCGGTGATTTCCACCGTGGCACGCGGCACGGGGCGGTATGAGGCCACCGCTGCATGAGCGTGCAGGAATGTTCCATCGGTGTTGACGAGCGTGGCAGCGACATCGGGCGCTAATGTGGACAGCGAGCCCGCATCAGCGGCAAAGCCAACGGCCACCATCGATTCGCCGCGGTGCATGGGGTCGCCTGCAAAGCGCAGCGCGGCGCGGAGTTCGTTCGGGTTCATGCTTGGCGGCTGCGTGGGCCATCCGTCAGGCGAGGTGCGCGCCCATGCTCCGAACGCACCCGCGCATTCGCCGATCGCAAGGAATGCCACTGGGCCGTTGGCCACGCGCACTAACTCTGCGGCAAGCATCGAAAGCGTCACTGGATGCGTTCCGTCCCACTCAAAGAATCCGCGCAGGGAGGCGGGCGCGTCCACCATCAGGGTGTCGCGCGCAATGCACATGACGCTTCCAGCATCGCTTGATGCCAAGCAGTCGGGGCGGGGCGCACTGGCGGGTGCCACGGCGATGGTGCCGCCCGCAACAAGCCCCTCGCCGAAGTGACCGGCTGCTGATGATTGATCAGAGGCGAGTGCAAGATGCCCAACAGCGAGCGCCGATGTGGTGGCGCGAATGGAACCTTCGCGGATGAATGTCACTTGTGCGCGTTGCGGGCGCGGAGTGTTTGACGGATTTGAGGTGCTCGCCGTACTTGAAATGCACGGACTGATTTCGCCAGTCCAACCGGTGCGCGGGCCGATCGCCGTCGACGCGTTCGGTAACTGCGCGCCAGCGGCGGTGCTTGCTGCAACACCCAGCAACATCTCCAGCCGCGAAATCTTCAGCATTTCTCGCACCGGAACGCTGGCTTCCACAATCACCAGCGTTCCACCAACAGCACGAAAGCGCGAGAGCGATTTGAGTAGCACGCCGATACCGACGGATGAGATGAAACTCACCGCAGAAAGATCAAGCTCAATGCGCGAACGACCCGAGCGGATCGCCTCCTCAAGCGCTGCGGATGCAGTGGGCGCCCATGATGAGTCAAGGCGACCATCCATCGCCACCAACACCGCTTCAGGAGTTTGTGTGGAGGTGATCTTCACTTCGCAGCACCATCACCTTCGGTCACCGCGCGTGCGGTGTCAAGCATTTCCTTGGGAAGCACGATTCCGAATTGCTTCATTCGTTCCGTATTCACCAAGAACACGGTCTCTTGCGGATCAGCAAATGGCAGATTGCCAGGCGATTCGCCGCGCAGCACCTTATCCATGAGTCGTGCGCTGATGCGGCCAACTTCTTCAAAGTCACGCGATACTGCAATGGTGGCACCGGACTTCATTGCGCCGGGTGCAAACGCAAACACCGGAATGTCGGCGCGATCGGCAGCTTTCACGATCGTTCCGAAGCCCGTGCTTGAAGAGCTGTCAGAGATTTGCATGATGGCCTGCACGCCTTGCGTTGCAAGTCCATCGGCGGCTTCCGGCAATTCCGTGGGGCGGTCGGCGCCTACGGAGACCAGTTCAATGCCTGCAGCCGCAAGCGCCTTCTCCCATTCACCGCGCGAAAAGACGCTGTTCACCTCACCGGGCGCGAACACTGTTCCAACGCGGCGCAGGTTGGGGATGGCGGCTTTGCCAACGCGGATCATGTACTCCCAATCAAACGTGATGAGCGCGCCAGTCACATTCGGCAGGTGATCGGTGTTGCTCTTTCCAGCTCCCGATGCAACGCCCGAAGCGATCATGCAGAACACCACGGGGCGATCGGTGATCCGCCGCACCACGGCCTGCAACGCGGGCGTTGTGAACGGCACCACCACGTCGGGCTCTTCTTCGTCGATCGCAGCGATGATGGTGCCGAGCGTGCCGATATCCAGTTGTGCATCGCGCAGTGAGAGGTGGCAATTCTTGCCATCCACGTAACCGAGCACTGCAAGCTCAGCAAGAAAGCCGCGGTACGACTCTTCAAAGTTCGGTGTGCGGTTGTAGGTGAGCGCCGCGATCGTGGGGATGTACGGAGCAGCCGGGGTCTTTGCCGCTGATCCTGCAGCGGGTAACGCCGCCAGCAATGCTTGCACACTTTCAGGAATCATTGGTCGCTCGATGGCGCGCGTGAGCGGCGGAGCGGGTTCGTCGTAAATCATTTCCGCCTGCTTCGCCAGCGCGGGTATCTGCGCCCAGCCAATGCCGAAACCGTCGTAATTCAGTTGCAAACCAACCGGAACGAAGTTCTCGCACGGAATGTCTTGCGGTCGCGTTCCGCGCAGAACGAGTTCCGCGATAGCGCCGGTGGAGATTCCCATGGCGCGGTAGTCGGCGCCGAAATTGATGGCTGCGCCGAGCTTTGCCATCGCTGGAAAATTCGTAATGACCGGCACGCCCGCCTTGCGGCAGCGGTCCACCACCGTGGGTGCGGCGGCAATGACGTTGGTGTCTGCAAGAATCCAGAAGCACTCGATCCCGCGCGAGAGCAGCACATCGGTGGCGGTGGAAACTTCGCTGACGTTCGCA
>JBILYM010000202.1:0-4401 GCA_044377725.1 Phycisphaerales bacterium | reverse complement strand
CGCTGAACACGCCGAACACGTCGACGAAGACGGCGCCGACGGCAGTATGACGGTCAATCGACATGCCGTGCGTCATCGCGGACTGCCCGTCGATACTGACGAGGTGGAAGTCACCCGCCGACTCTATGCCGACGGTCGCAGCGAGTACCTGATCAACGGGCGCAAGGTGCGCCTCCGTGACATCAAGGAACTCTTCATGGATACGGGTATCGGCAACGATGCCTATTCCATCATTGAGCAGGGAAAGGTGGACGCCATGTTGCGCGCCGCCCCGCTTGAACGTCGGACGATTCTTGAGGAAGCAGCCGGTGTTGCCAAGTTCCGCGCGCGCAAAGTGGAAGCGCAGCGAAAACTTGAGAGCGCTGAGAAGAACCTGGTGTTGGTGCGCGAACAACTTGCAAGTACGGAGCGTCGCCTACGGATCGTGAAGGGTCAAGCAGAAAAAGCACGTCGTTTCCAGACGCTGGATCTGCGACGACGTGAACTGCGTCAAGCAGTGGCATTTGACCTGTATCACGAGTACCGCGAGCAACTTTCCGGCCTCACCAGTCAGTTAGCGAGCCTGGAGCGAGATCGGCAAGAGTTGTCCGGCGCCATTGCGCTCCTTGAAGACCGACGTAATGAAGTGGAAGGCATCCGCCAAACAGCGCAGGACGCACAGCGCGCGCTGGAGCAGCGCCGCATTGAGGCGCTCGGTACTGAGAAGCAGGCTGCCCAGCGAATGGAGCTGGCTGGTCGCGGGTTGAGTGAAGTACGTGAACAGGCCGCTTCCGATTCGATGCGCCTGGCCGAACTGGAGGCGCGCATCACTGAACTCACTGCACAGATTGACGACACCGCCGAGCGCGTGGCCGGTGCAGCCGAGGCAGCGAATGAGGCTGAGCGCGGTGTGATGACCGCGTCCGACGCGCGGGCTCGTACCGCGGAAGCAGCGCAGCAGACTCGCCTAGCGGCGGATCGCCTGCGCGAGCAAACCGTCTCTGCTGATCGGGAAATCTCCCGCACTGCTTCGCACCTTGCCTCGGTCGATGAGCGCGAGCGTGGACTGGAAGAGCAACTCGCTCGCATTGAGCGTCGTCGTGAGCCGTTCATCATTGAGCTTGACGCGCAACGCGCGGCGCGCAACCAGCACGTGGTGCGGCGTATGGTGGCACTGGACGAGGCGGTTCGCCTGGAGTCCGACGTGCACATCCATATCTCCGATGCAACCTCGCTTGGCGATCGCCATGCTGGACTTTCGCGCCGACTGTCCGAGTTGCGCGATGAGCGGACGGCGGTTGAGAGCCGCAGCCGACTCTTGGAAGAAATGCAACGTGCCCGTGAAGGTGTTGATGAAGCGGTGCGCGAGGTGGTTGGTGACCGCGATCGCTTCCCATCCGTCCTGGGCATCCTGGGCGACTGGATCGAAACCGAGATGGCTGACGCTGCCGCCGCCGAAGCCGCGCTGGGGCGAGATCTGGAATTGCTGGTGGTGGACAATGGAGATTCCGTGCTTGCAGTTGCCACCACCTGCGCCACCGTGCGCGGGCGAGTGACCATGGCCTCCGCGGAATTGCCGGCAGTGAACGCCGCTACGCGCGAACCCCGCCCCGGAATTGCGCCGGTATCCGCCACCGTGCGCGTACGCGACGCGGCTGCCACGCTGGTGCATCGCCTGTTGGCGGACACCTGGGTGGTTGCTGACTTGGCCACCGCCTTGGAGGCCTCGGTCACCACCCATGCGGGTGCTCGGATCGTTACCCGTGCTGGCGAGTTGGTCGACGCCCTCGGGCGCGTCACCGTGGGTACCCCCACCGGCAACGGCGCGGGCGAAGGCCTGTTGGCTCGTCGCGCTGAATTGGCGCAACTGACCCAGCGGTTGACGATCTTGGCTATTGAGATGGAACTCTTGGAGGGTGAAGCCGCTGTGCTGCTTGCCCGCTCCGATGAAGCACGTCTCCGCCACCGTCAGGTGGAAGACCGTCTCTCCAATGTTCGGCGCGGCATCATTGATGCTGAGTACCAACGCGATCGCTGCGAGCAGATGATCCAGCGCGTTGAACATGAGCAGTCCACGCTTTCCTTGGAATCAGACGAACTGATGCGGCGTATTCGCACCCTCAGTACCGAACGCGCTGAAGTAGACGAGCGGCTTGGACGAGCGCGTGCCATGCTTGAAGCGTTGGTCGGTCGCCATGCGGTTGCCGATGCAGACGCCACTAAGGCGATTGCCAAAGCTGAGGCTGCGGCGGAAGCACTCTCCACTGCTCGTGTCACGAGCAGTGAGCGCAATTCAGCGCTTGATGTCCTGCGCCGCGAGCGTCGGTCCGCTGAACTTTCCCGGGATGAGCAACAACGGCAGCGTGTGCACGCGGCTGAGCAGGCTGACCGGCGCAAGCAGCAGATCGATCGGTACGAATCCACCATTGCGGAAGCACGGGTGGCTTCCGAGGCCGCTGCCGCAGAACTTGTTGGGCTCACTGAGGGCTTGGAAGGCGCCGCCGTGGCGGTTGCCGCAGCGCAACGGAGTACCGAAGAGGCAGCCACTGCGCTGCGGATCGCCCGCGACCAGGCGCACATCTTGGAGCGCAACTGGAACAGCGTGGAACTTGGCCGCCGTGAGGTGGAAATCAAGCGTGAGGCCTTGGAAGAGTCCGCGCTGAGTGACCTGGAACTTGATCTGGGCACTGGCTACGCCGAACACGTTGCCGCACGGGCGCTGCCCGAGTGGGCGCAGACCAACCGGGGTGCCGCCGAGAAGGAACTGGCTTCACTCAAGGATGAAATCCGCAAGCTTGGCAACGTCAACCTCGACTCCATCGAGGAAGAGGGGCAACTTGAGCAGCGCAACGAGGAATTGGTTCGCCAAGTCAGCGACATCGATTCCGCGACCACCCTGCTCGGCGAACTCATCGTGCAGCTTGACGCCGTCACGCGTGTTCGCTTTGAGCAGGTGTTCAATACAGTTCGTGAAAACTTTGCCGGTAACGGCGGCATGTTCCGACGTCTGTTTGGCGGCGGAAGTGCTGACCTGTTCTTGGTTCCTGACGAAGTCACCGGCGAGGTTGACATCTTGGAGTCGGGCGTGGAAATTCGCGCCAAGCCACCAGGCAAGGAGCCGCGCGTCATCAGTCAGCTCTCTGGCGGAGAGAAGACCATGACGGCCGTTGCTCTACTGATGAGCATCTTCAAGAGCAAGCCGAGCCCGTTCTGCATCTTGGACGAAGTGGATGCCGCACTGGACGAGGCCAACGTGGAGCGATTCTGCAACGTGCTCCGTGAATTCCTCTCCGGCAGCCACTTCATTGTCATCACTCACCATAAGCGCACCATGCAGTCCTGCGACCAGCTCTACGGCATCACCATGCCACAGCGCGGCGTCAGCAAGCGGGTCAGCGTGCGCTTCGAGCAGGTTGGCAAGGATGGCACCATCGCCAAGGAGGCCGTGGATGCTGCGCAGGCAGAGGAAGCCCAGAGCCAGAACTTAGGCCAGAGCCAAGGCCAGAACCAAGGAGCACGTGCGGGAAGCCATGAGGACGCCAACCGGCCCTCAGATGCCCTCGCTGGAGCCTGGGAGCGCAACTGATCGGGGTCTGAATCAGCTCCAACGCGTCAGGAAGTCTGCCAAGTCGGCGCCGTCAATCACGCAATCGCCATTGAGGTCATATGGCGAGCCGCAGGTGATTGGTCCCCACACGGCGAGGAGAATTCCCAGGTCGCCACCACCGACGGAGCCGTTGCCATCAAAGTCTCCAATGATCGGAGCAGTGGCGACAATGGTGGTAATCATGGAGTAGAGCTGAACGTCATCGGTCGTTGAAGCTGATGACACTTTGATTGAGTACACATCCGACGCAAGCACCGGGTAGTTGGTGATCGATTCGGCAACGCCCAGTGCGGACACATTCTGTGAAATGAGTGGCGTCGTGCTCGTTCCGCGGTAGATACTCAGAACAAGATCATGAACGGCAAGTGGCAGAAAGCTAGTGCCGGCACTGCAAGAGCCATTGGCATTCTGGGTGCCATTGAGGTAGCTGGCCGGACCCTGAGGACTGACGCGCACCGTGATGGTTGCACCAATGTTGGCGTTGAACTTGAAATAATCAACATCAGAGTTGTCATCAATTGAAAGATTGGGGAGCGAGGTCGACCCAGACTCACTGATGACTGCCGAGCCGGTGTTGTAGGTGTCGTTGGGCTCGTAGTTGTCGCCATACTGACGCTGCGCGGCGCGGATGTCATCGTTCTGCGGACCATCAAAGGCAGTGGTGATGAACGGCTCCATCAGCTTGGAGTTATTGGCTGGGCAGACGTGATCAAAGCCCAGGCCGTGACCATGTTCATGGGCAAGAATGTTGCGGAAATACCGTTGATTGTTGGCCGCCGACCAAGCGTTGCTATTGGAGGTGACGATCACCATGT
>JBILYM010000201.1:0-4420 GCA_044377725.1 Phycisphaerales bacterium | reverse complement strand
GATCGTTTCGGAAAGTTCCGTAAATGACACTGGCGCACTCAGAATGCGCATAGGCGAGCGTGTGCGGCTGATTCCGGACAATCTTGATGCGTCAAGGTGCATTTGCGCGTATCTTCTGACCCTTCATGGCATTCAAATCACTTCGTCTTGCAGCCCCGCTCCTCCGCGCACTCGCCGAGGAGGGGTACGAAACTCCCACCCCAATCCAAGCCAAGGCCATCCCCCCCGCTCTTGAGGGCCGCGATATCTTGGGTTCGGCGCAGACTGGTACCGGCAAGACGGCTGCCTTCTGCCTGCCCCTCATCCAGCGCTTGGAAGTGGCTGGCGAACTCGGAGCCGACGCGGCGCACGCTCCAAAACGCGCCCGGACTTCTGGCCGACCGCATGCGTTAATTCTTGCACCAACACGCGAGTTGGCGGTGCAAATCGCTGAGAGCCTCGCCGTATACGGTCGCCACGCGGCGTGCCGGACTGCCGTCATTTACGGCGGCGTTGGGCAGGCAGGTCAGGTTCGTGCATTGCAGAGTGGCGTTGACATTGTGGTGGCAACGCCCGGGCGACTGCTTGATCTCGTTCAGCAGCGCCATTGCAATCTCAGCGAAGTACACATCTTGGTTCTTGACGAAGCCGATCGCATGCTCGACATGGGATTCATCAAGCCAATCCGTTCGATTGCAGCCATGGTTTCCAAGAAGCGCCAGACGATGCTCTTCTCTGCAACCATGCCGAAAGAGATTCGTCACTTGGCGGATTCGCTGTTGGTTGACCCAGTCCGCGTAGAAGTGGCGGCGGTCGCGAGCGCTGCGCCGAAGATCGAACAACGCGTGCACCATGTAGCGCGTGACCTGAAACAGTCGTTGCTTGAGCGCTTGCTTGAATCCAATGACATGACCAGCGTGGTGGTCTTTACACGCACCAAGCACGGCGCCGACCGCGTCATGAAGCGCTTGATTCGTGCACGGATTGATGCTGCCGCCATCCATGGCAACAAGAACCAGAGCCAGCGCCAGCGCGCGCTCGATGCTTTCAAGGCTGGCAAGACGCGCGTCTTAGTAGCCACCGATGTCGCCGCGCGCGGCATTGACGTGGACAGCATCAGCCACGTCGTTAACTTCGATATTCCAGTCGAAGCAGAGAGTTACGTTCACCGCATCGGCCGAACTGGCCGCGCGGGAGCCACTGGTATTGCGATTGCGTTCTGCGAACCTGCGGAGCGTGGCGCGTTGAAGGCAATCGAGAAGTTGCTCGGCAAGGCGGTGCCGGTGGCGCCGCTTCCTGAGGGGCTGACGGTGCTCAGCGCCATCAATGACGCCGCAGAGGCGCACGCCCCACGGCGCGAGCATCCGCATTCACCGCGACGTCCGGCAGCGGGCGGCGGCGGGCGATCATCCGGACGCGGTGGTAGTGGCGGGCGCGGTGGTAGCGCCGGCAGTAGTACCGGCGGCAAGGCTGCACCGAAGTCTGAGGGCTGGTCGAAGGGTCAGTCCGAAGGCCCGTCCGAGGGTAAGTCCGAAGGCAAGGGTCGCGGTCCTGCGCAAGGACGCGGCGGCGCGAAGACGAAGGTTGCGCGATCATCAAACAGCGAGTTCGGTGCGGCACCTGCGAAGGCTGCAACCCCAACGCGCGGTGATGATGGCGCGAAGCCGCATCCGCGCGCGCATGCATTCCCATCGGCACGACCTGCGCCGCGTGGCGGTAGCCGCGGTCGGCGCTGACCGAAATCGCGTTGTTGAATGACGACTGCGTACTTGCTTACGTTGAGGCATCACGCCTGCGTACTGGCTCTGATGCCACACGATTTCATACTGGCCCGCATTCGCCTTACGAGGACGGCCGCTGAGCGCGGCCCTGTCCTCTCCGGCGCCTGCGACCAGGATGCGTTGGTGGAGATCAACAGACCACGGTTGTTGGAGCGCGCCAACGCACACACGCCCCCAGACGCGTAAGCGCCAGGGGGCGTGGAGTGTGGACACTGGCCGAAGCCAGCGTGGAGTGCAGAGTGATGTCAGGCGCGACGGCGACGGACGCCCGCAAGACCAGCAACGCCGAGGAGCGCGAGTGCGCCAGGGGCGGGGACGAGTTGGACGCTACTAAGCGAGTAGTTCAGAGAACCAGAACCCGCCGTACCACCTCCGAAGTTTCCGCCTTGGAGATTGAACTGCAATTGGATCGCGCGGATCGACGTCATGTTGACGCCCGTGACCGTGCTGAAGTCGAAGCTGATGTTCCCGAGGGCACCCGTCGAAATGGCGGCGTCGCCCTGGAAGGACTGCCCCGAGTTGTCACGCAGCGTCAGGATCAACCTCATGGCGGGGGTTATCTGCGTGACACCCGTGTACGACGCGTTGCCGGAACCGAAGACCGTCAAGCCGGTGAAGGACGTGAGATCGACAGAACTGGGGCTCAGCCCCACGTTCGGAGTCTGCCCGTCCCTTCCGTAGTTCAGATTCGCGGCAGCCGTCGCGGAACTAAAGTTGCCCCAGCCCACCGCGAGGGACACGTTCGAAGTGCCCGTCCCGCCGGAAAAAGTCGCAGTGGAACTTGCGAGGGAGTCGATGTTGTTCAAGCTCATCACGACCCCGGTTGATCGGGTGTTGTTTGAGCCGGACAAAGGCAGGATCGCGGCATTGGTGAAGTTCGTCCACACGCCCGATGCCGTATTGTTGAAAGATCCGGCTGTGAAATTGTCCACCACCACGGTGCCAGCCATCGCCGAACCCGCCACGGCCACGGCCGCAGCAATACCAACCATCGAAGAAATGAAAGTCTTGTTACGCATCTGAAACTCCATGCTGGGCTCTCGCCCGGTTGGCCCACACTCCCGTGTAGGCGTTACATAGCCGAAACCGTCGGCGCGGTTGTAAACACACGTTTGCCCCACCGGGACAAGCGCTTCTTGAATTGCGTTCATCACTTGCAGGCTTCACCTGCGGCTGATGTCACGCTCCACATACAAGAAGGTAAATACCCCCCACCCATCATGCATTTTTTGAGATTTTCATCGTCAGTGAAAAAGCGCCGTTCTAACCGCGCTGAGCCCGAAAATTGTCCCTGGCCGCCTGCGACCACAGGAACAGGTTCCAGCCCCGAGCCTCCAAGTGCCTTCCGTGTGCGAGCCCCCGCAGTGAGCACGGGATCCTCGGTAAGCGGCGTGTGAAACTGAGAAGTCCGGCAGTTGGACGTACGCCCCGTGGGTGCCAACCGGACGAACAGTTTCGCCCGAGGCTAAGCGGAACCTTGTGGAGCGCAGCCGTCCGCGTCCGAGGGTCCCGCGCGCAACGGAGGGGGCGGTTGGCGACTGCATTCACTGAACCGCGCCCCGAACATGGGCACGGCGAACGGCACCTATTTACAGTTCAGCAAACTGCATGTCTGAAGACTGTTCGAATGACAGGTCTGGGACGTGCACTTCAGTTGCGAAGCACGCAAGACCGGGAACAGCAGCCATGGCGGCGCGAGTTGCTTCTGCAGTGATCGGCCGCGCAGCGCGGCCGTCAAAGCCAGCGCGGAGGTCCGCGCCAATTTGCAACTCGGCCTTGACGAAGTCGATCGGCTCGATCGCGCGTTCGAATGCTTGCAGGCGATTCTTGGCGTTCTCAAAGGTGCCGCCCTTCTCAGTCCACGTAGCGCCCGGAAGCACGCACTCGGCAATGTTGCAGAGCGGGTTCTCAAGCGTGTCGATCAGAACCACCTGCGTAGTCATCGCCGCGTCGCGCAATTCTGGAGTGACCCAGTCGCTCGGGTAGTTGCCAGTGATGACCGTCGCGCCGAATGCCTTGCCGCGTAGAGCAGCAAGGAATGCCGCGTAGTCATGCACCGTGCCGCCGCCGCGCTGTGTGTTCAACGCTTCGAGCACGCGACGGACGCCGCGGGCGTTCGGGGCCTTCTCTGCGTAGATGGTGAAGCCGGCCTTGAAGGTGCGATTCTCGCCACTGAACGGAATTGGTCCAACGGCAAGCTCAGCCTTCGGGTCAAGTGCAAGCACCCAACTGCCAAGTTCGAACGCGTCTTCGCAAGACAACATCGGGCTGATAAGGACCGCGGTCTTCTGCTTATTGTTAATCGCGTTAGCGAGCGTCCCCTGTGCCTTGGCAATGCCGGCCTTCCACGCGTGCGCGGCATTGCTGGCGTCAAACGCCTCCATGCCCTTCACGCGCGGCATGCGAATGCGTGCCTCGGAATGCACATGCTTCCAGCCGTGGCGCACTTCATCAGTGATCCACCACGTGTTCACATCCATGTTGGTGCGCGGCTTGATGCGATGCATGCGGCCATCATTGTGCTCGACGAAAATGTTGTCGCCACTTGCAGTAATGCCATCAATTGACGGGGTCTTGGTCAGGAACCACACACGCTGCTGGAATAGGAATTCCTTGTCCAACAACGCGCCGACCGGGCAGAGATCAACCACGTTGCCTGC
>JBILYM010000200.1:0-4445 GCA_044377725.1 Phycisphaerales bacterium | reverse complement strand
AGAGCATCCCGACCATTGATGGAACACCAAGACCGCCGGTCGGCGCATGTCACGGGCGCCGTCGTAGGCCAGGAAACCTTCAAATTCAGTGGATCCGTCGCGGTATGTCTCGTTCGCTGCGTGCATAAAAATTCCTCGTTCAACTGGCGGTCGTGGCCACTCTCTTGGAAAGCGGGCGTGGGGCGGCATCCTATGGAAGCGGCGGCTGCGTATGGCAAAAAAAGAAAGTGCAAAGAAAAAGGGCGGCCACTGCTAGTGCCTTTCCGCGCAGGCGTGAGGATGCGCGTCATGCGAAACCTCTTACATATCCCCGCTCGCGTCTTGGCTGCCTGTTTCACCGTGAGTTGCGCGGTCATCGCGCTCGCGGCAACGGCAGCCAACGACGCGCCGCGCTGGCGCCCAGTGCGCACGGAGATTCCGGCACGACCGGTCTCCGGCACATTCGGTCCCGCGGTTGCGGTGACTGAGGGCCGCCTTTGGATCGGCCCGGCGCGCGACACGGACGTCGGCGACGGACCGCCACAGGTCACGGCCTTCGGCATCCGCGCCGGTTTCGGGCTGCCCTCGTTCGACCCGGTCATGGTCGAACATCCGGCAGCCGCGCGGAATGCGGGGTTTGGACTTGCGCTTGCGGCAGCACAGGGCATCTGCGTCGTGGGTTCACCACACGCAGGCTGCCGCGAGCGCGGATGCGATTCGGGGCAGGTGTATCTGGTTGCACACGATCACGACGGATCGTGGTCAGTCGACGAGGTCACCTGCCCTGACGCAGTTCCTGCGTCCGAGTTTGGCGCAGCGGTGGCCACGGATGGCCGCACGATCGTGGTGGGATCGCCACGCGCCGACTCGCCCGACCGCGACAGTGGTGCAGTCGACATCTTTGAGGTCGGACCAGCGCCAGCACACGGGGTGACATTCGTCACACGCCTTCACCCACCGTTACCGCGCGCCAGCGCACGATTTGGCGCCGCCGTGGCGGTCAGCGCGGACTGGATCGCCATCGGCGAACCCGGCGCGGGCGAAACGTATCCCCGTCCAGGCATCGTCCACCTTGTGCACCGCAGCGCGGATGGGTGGAAGATCGAGTCATCCTTGCGTGCACCCGCGGGCGCGGTCGGCTGGTTCGGTACCAGTGTCGCGCTCGCGGGCTGCGAGCTGCTGATCGGCGCGCCGATTGCACGCGCGGTTGGATCAACGGTGTCGTGCGGGGCCGCGGTGCACTGCTCACTCAAGGACGGCCAGTGGCTCCCGCGGAGAGTGATCGTTACACCCAGCGGACGTTCCGGCGATGCGTTTGGAATGGCGGTGGCGCTTGGAAATGGTTGGGCAGCCATCGGCGCACCAGGCACCGATGGACCGGCGACCGATCGCTCCGACTCCGAAGACATCGGCGCCGCATGGGCCGTGGAACTTCGCTCGCTCGCCATGGAACGCCTGCTGGCACGAACCCCACGCGCCGGCGATGGATTCGGAGCAGGACTTGCATTTGGAACCGCACACGGAAGCACACGCACCGGCCCGCGTGATTTCCTTGCCGTCGGACATCGGCAAGACCAAGAACGACCGCTTGAAGCTGGATCGGTGGATCTCTACAGCTATAACGGTCCCATGCCCGTGCTGGTGGCGGGATCAGTGGGGCTGCAATCGGTGGGCGAACAATCAAGGTCCGCGTCCTCCATCGCCAGCGCCGCTGAGGCGTCGGTGACCGCAGCCGGAACCCAACCATCGGAGGCAGCGCGTTCAACCGCCTCACGCCCGTAGTGGCGATCAATGACTGCCGCCCACTCACCGGCATCCTCGCAGCGAATGAAATCCTGCTTCACCGCGTACGGATGCGGGTGATGTTGCGCAAACTTGATTCCAAACTTACGCATGTGCCGACTGGTGCGCCGCGCACCATGAATCACTTCACTGAATCGGTAATGCGCCAACAACACTTCGCGCTGCTCATCAATAGTCGGCCCGAACGGCGTGAGCCCGGCCATCATCTGCCGCGCCTGTCTGAATATCCATGGATTTCCGATGCATCCGCGCGCAACGCTTACGCCATGCACGCCGCACATGTCAATCATCCGAAAGATGTCCCGCACAGTCCAAATGTCGCCGGATCCGAACACGATGCGATCCGGTCGGCGCTTCATCAAATCGCGGAGAAACTCCCAGCGCCCCGGACCGGCGTACTTCTGCTGCACGGTGCGACAATGCACGGTCGCCCACACATAGCCCATCTCATACGAAGCTTCAAAGATTCGTTCAAATGCATGCGCCATCTCCGGCGTGTCGTCAAACGAGCGCCGCAACTTCACCGTGCAGGGAATGTTGGCTGGAACCGCTTCGCGAACCGCACGCAACACGCCAATCGCCTCTTCGGGGAATGCCAAGAAATGGCCGCCGCGCGCCTTGCGCTTGATCTTCTTGACAGGGCATGCCAAGTTGACATCGATTACCTCATGTCCCATGGCCGCAAGAATCTCGGCGCCACGAGCAATCTCATCGGGCCAACTGCCCATGATCTGCCCGGCCAATGGATGATCGCCAACCCCCGCCGCACAGTTGTCTTCTATCTCTCCCATACCGATCTCACTGGCGATGAGATCTGGATCTTCCTTGCGGCGCCCTTTGCCGCCATTGATCAGCGTGCGATCAAGGAGCGCCTCCGTGACACAGAACGGAGCACCATGCATGCGAGCCACCAGCCGCATGGCGCCGTCGGAATATCCTGCAAGCCCCGCTTGGAAGAACGGCGCGTCGAACCCGGGGACTGCCGCCGGAATCCGCGGATCAATGCGCAACAACCGCGCCGTCTCTTCAACGGAACGCGAAAGCTCGCGAGGCGGAATGCGGGAAGGGTTGAGTTCAACGCCCATAGATGCCCGGCGCGGCGCGGGTGCGGCACCCACTGCGGGCGAGCACGGCACGCCCTGCGCCGATTTTGTGGATACTACGCAGCCGATGCACCGCCAACGCATGAACCTCATCGCCTGTGCGCTCTTGCTGGCCGTGGCACCAGTTGCGTGTCAGCGTTATCCCTATGACCCGGATAAGGCAACTCGTCCATTTCCAAAGCAGTTGAAGCAGGCCTCCATGGTGGACATCCAAGTGATCCCCACGGTGACTGAGGGCACCATCAAGGTGGTGAACCCCACTGCCGTTTCATATCGAAACTTCGATCTTTGGATCAACCAGCGCTATGTACGGCACGTTGACGCGCTCCTCGCTGGCGAGAACCTGAATCTGGCGATCGACTCCTTCTGGGACGAACGCGGCGAAGGCCCATTCCCAGGCGGATGGTTTCGCTACTTTGATCCCACTCCGATTGTGCTTGTGCAAATCCAAGTCACCCCAGAATCGCCACTGATTGGATTGATCTCCAAACCGCCGGACACCGCGAAGCGCTGAGCAGATTCGATCAGGCAACATGGTTGATCGCCTAATTTCCACCCGCTGCAACGTCAGGGCGCGTTGCCAGACAGCGAATACGCGCGACGCAGAACACCCATCGCCAAGTCGGTGATGAATGGATCGGGAGCAAAGGTGATGCTCGACCACGCTTTGACAATCACCAGATGCGCGCCCAGTAAGACCGGCGGCTGCGAGACAGCAGCCTTGGCGCCCAGAGCAACTTGATCCCCGGCTTTGCCATCCGCTTCAGGCGGGCCTGACGCCGGAGTCCGCGCCACTGCGACCGTCGCTTGCTCTGCATCCGGACCAGAGACGCTTGGCTGAATCTGCACTTCAACAATCGTTGGGGCCAAGGTGTCGCCGTAGTACAGGAACTGCAAACGCCCCATGCGCGGATCACTGCCCTGCGCACCAGCCACCGCACCCGATCGGCCCACCGATCGGAATCCCTCACTCAAGAGCGCGCCCTTTGCTTCGGCATACAAGCGGTCGCTCCGACCTTCGACGCCGATCTGCTGCGAGCAACCACCCATGCCAAGCCCAAGCAGCATGAGGGCAAGCACCAGAACCGGATACGTCGAGCGAAGCTTCATCTACCGGCAAATACCGCCAATAAACGATCGAGTTGCAACCCAGCGCGCAGGTATTCAATGACCAATAACGGTCAAAATCCCCCCGCGCCAGTCATCCCAACCCAAGCCGCTCACGCTTGGCTTCCCACTCGGCAGTCTCTCGCTTGTTGTCCGTGGCGAGCGGCTGACCGGTGCGCATCGCTTCAATCTCCAGGCGCGTGAGGTGCATCGATTCCAAACGATAGTCCTCAAAGGCCTCCGCACTCACCGGAACGATCGGCTTCAGCAGGTCATACATCGCCTGCGCAAAGACTTGGATCTCCAACTGCGCATGCGGATCAAGACGCAACGAAAGGAAGTGGAAGATGTTGTGCAGATCGCACTTCCAATACCACTCGGTGTAAACGCTCACCGGCAGAGCCGCACGCGCCAATTCGCGCGCCACGCCCTTCTCCGTCAAGCCAATGTAAT
>JBILYM010000199.1:0-4460 GCA_044377725.1 Phycisphaerales bacterium | reverse complement strand
GTTACATAACGCCCGCGCGAAGGATCGCCGGGCTGGAGAGTTGACCCATGCTGATCCGTCTTGCCGCAACGGCGTGCGCCGCTGGCATCGTGACTGTGCTCCTCGCCGCTGCTCCGATCATCCCGGAAAAGCAGCTTGCTACCGCTGCCCCAGTGTCGGCCAAGGTTGACGACCTGATCACGCAGCCCGTCGCTGGAGGACTGGCCCCCCGCGCCGTCCGTCCAAAGCAACGCTCCGCTGACATCATCCTCCCCGAGGATCCGATCTCTGGTCGCCCGCAATGGAACGGCAAACTCGGCGTCAAGTTCCGCGATGAACTCAAAGTGCGCGCTGACCGCATTTCCAGCACCACTGTTCGCGGCGCCAACGGTCAGCCCATTCCGCAAGTCACTGAGATTCTGTCGGGATTCGGCGGCACCGTGCGCCAAGCCCTGCGCCGCACGCCGGAAGAACTCCGCGCCTTGGAAATGCGCGCTGAGCGCATCAGCAAGATGGCACAGGCCGATTTGGCAGGCATCGTGTACGTGGACGTACAGCCGGAAAAACTGGTTGACGCGGCGCGCGCACTCAACGATCTCGACATCGTTGAATGGGTTGAGATTGAACGCATCATGATGCCCGATGGCGGTGGAACAAACCAAGCAGAGCAAGACGGTTGCGGCGCGAACGGCCCCGGCGACGGCACTGGTATCACCAACTGCTACACCACGTCGCCTGACAGCCGCTGCTCAACGCTCGGTGGCGGACAGGGCTGCAACGACGTGAATGCATGCACCGCGCCCGATGGCTCACTGCCAGCGTGCCGTTACGGATGCAATAACACCAACTGCTGCGAAATCGTTGCAGGACTGATCCCAGGCTGCAATGATGGCGAAGGTAATCAGGGCTGGGATGCAGTTTGCGCCACCTATGCCAACATCCTCTGCACTAGCACGGTGTACGACGCCAGCCCAGCGATTCAGGGCGGCGGAGGCTCCGCAGTCTCAATTCCAAGCACCTACAAGTACGACCCCTGCTTCGCCATGCGCGGACCGATCAATCCGGTGCCGAGCCCAGATGTCTTGGTGTACGGAATTGTGGAGACGCCGGTGCCCGCGCCAACCGTGACGAGCCAGCTGCTGACCTATGCAACCGATCCCACCACCGGCGCATTCGTATCCGGGACATTGGTCCCGGTGGTCTATCCAACACTGCAACCAAGCGATGAGGGCCGGGCCCCCTTCGATGTCGCGCAGCAGGCACTTCCCGATCCGAGCCTCGAAGGTGCGTATTTGGCATTCTCCAGCGGCTGCTTTGTGGAGCACACATTCGGCGGCTGCAACCAAGTGAGTTGCTGCGTTTACGTGTGCCGCAACGATCCGTCCTGCTGCGTCATTGAGTGGGACCTGAATTGCGTTGCCCAGGCCCAGAATGCACCAGACGGAACGCTCCGCGACAGCCCTTGCACGGGTCAATCACTGCCGACCGACGTCTTCCCTCCGGGAGGACAAACTCCCCTCTTGACAGCGGGCAACCGTGAGAACTTGGACGGGACGCCGGGAAACGCGCGTGGCTACCAGACCTACACGGTGGGTGATGCGGTTCTTGGACCATTCGACACTCTTCCGGCGACAGCGCCGCCAACGTTAACCTACCCGCTTAAGGCGCCCACCGTGAACGCTACGGCATTCCCGGGCGACTCGGAGCGACGGAACACGAAGTCCAACCTCGGAACGCTCGCGGCCCTCAATTCCGGATACCGCGGAGGCGGTCTTGATCTGCAGGGATACGAGGCGCTCCTAACGCAACTCAATCTCAATCCAACGCAGCAGGGGCGTGGTCAAGGAGTTGAAGTGGCCGTGCTTGAGCACGCCGCGTACGTCAACCACGAAGACCTCATCAACGTCGTTGTCCCGGAGCCCAACCAGACGCAGGTGTTGGTGGTCTCGCCGCCGCTTGACCCCAATCACGGTACCGCCGTCTTGGGAGTCATTGGCGCTGAGCGAAACAACATTGGCGTGACCGGCATTGCCGATGGAGCCGACCTGAGTTTCTATCCAATCGTCAGCCGTGAGGAAGGCTCACGTCTGGAGAATGCCTACATCAATGCGCTGATTGCATTGCAAGAAGGCGATGTCATCAACATGTCGATCGGCTCTGGCGGTGGCAACACCGTTGTTGCCAGTCCGATCATGTTCGACCTAGTGACCACTGGAACGAACGCCGGAATTACCACGGTGATCTCCGCCGGCAATGATGCCGTTCCAGTGATCACCTCGCCGGGCGGCGCCGGTGGGGACTCCGGAGCGGTGATTGTGGGTGCCTGCTGGCCTGGATTCCAGGTCGGTCAGTTGTCGACGGATGTTTCGGTTCCTGGTCCATTCCCTGGCAACGGCTATTGCCGCCTGAACTTCTCAAACTTCACTAGCGAGGACAACAACACCGGCAATGTCAACCTTTCTGGTTGGGGTACCGGAGTCACCACTTGCGGCTACGGAGACTTGTTCAACGGAACCAATTCATCGGAAGACCCGCTGCAAGTGAATCGCCTCCGTACTTACACCTCAGTGTTCAACGGAACCAGTTCTGCAGCACCAATCATCGCTGGATGGTGCGCTCGCTTGCAGAGTTTCTCGATCGCGTGGTTCGGAGCTCCATTGCCACCACAGGTGCTCCGCGCTGCGATCAGTACGGACGCAAACATCCACCAACAGTGCGGCATCGACTACGACTCCGACCAGATGCCCGGCTATCCAGAAGCTGGTGACCCCAGTGTGGGCGACATTGACATAGCGATCAACGGCGCGATCGTTGCTCCAATCGGTGGATTCCCGCGTGCAACCAACACGGTGTCATGGATTGTCTCGAACACCTTCGGCGGAACACCCGTGGCGTACGACATCATCTGCGGCACCTACGAGGGCGGATCCAATTTCTCCCTGCGTCAACTTGACGGCAATGCCTTGCGCATCGGTGCAGTGCGGCGCCGTGCGGGCAGTCGTGGGAACGGCTATGGCCCAGACCTCTTCTACCCACTCGGTGGCGGCACCACCGACCTGCAGCTGAAGGTGTCGTCCTTGGGATCCACCGAGAACGTGACGTCCATCGGTCTGGCAACCAGCTCCAGCGTGTCGTGGAACTTGCCCGTCTTGGAGGTGGTCTACTTCTATAACCATCGACTGAACCGATGGATGGCGTCTGGATCCGCATCACTCTCGCCACTGGGCGGCGGCGGCGCGTTCACCATTCCTGGCAGCATCAATGACTACATTCTGTCCAACTCCACCGGCGGCTCGCAGGCCTATGCCCGCGTCTACACCTGCGGACTGACCAGTTCGGGATACAGCGTCCTGCATGACTTCTTGGGGTTTGCCATTGGCGTGGACATCTTTAACCCGGGCGGCGGCGTTGCCCCGTAAAGTTCTCACCGTGAACTGAAGGTTTCATAGCCCCCGGCCACATGGTCGGGGGCTTTCCTTCAAGGATTACGTGCCGGAAGTGCCGACTGTGCATACATTTAATCTCGTGATCGAATCCCGCCCCGAAGTACCAGTTTGCAACGCCCACGCCGCGGAACGGCTTGCTCACGCACACCAGCAGTTCGTGGAGCACTGGGGGCGGATGGCATCGTTATGGGGGGTGCCCCGCAGCATGGCTGAAGTGCACGCCCTGCTCTTTATTGAGGGACGCAGCGTCAATGCAGACGAAGTGGTGCTGCGCCTGGGGATCAGTCGCGGCAATGCCTCAATGACGCTTCGCACCTTGGTGGACTGGGGCATTGTGCAGCGCACGCACAATAAGACTGATCGCAAGGACTACTACCAGGCTGAGCAGGATGTGCTCACGCTGTTCTCTACCGTCATTCGCGTGCGCAAGCAGCGCGAGATCGATCCACTTCTTGCGCTGGTCGGGGAGTGTCGCAAGGCCGCGGCCATGGTCCCTCGCAATGACGCGGATCAAGAAACCACCACACGCGCCGGCGAACTGGATCGCAAACTCAACGATATTGAGTTGTTTGTTTGCTCTGCAAATGCGCTCGCCACTCAATTCTTCTCCTGCGACGGCGGAGGAATCAGCGCGCTGTTCGGCGCGTTGGAGCCACCGCGATGACTATTGCCCCTCCCCATTCAACGTCACGTCAACACGTCCACGAGGCACAGACCGCGCGGCTGGAGATTGCATGGACGGTGAGTGCCGAGGCACTCGATGGGCGGCAGTCGTACGCATCAGCTGTCCTGCACTTGGAATGCTGCTGGCAGCACGAGCACCATCACTCAGAGACCAATGCACGGGTCGAGTGCACGGCGATCATTGATCGTGCCGGCGTCATTACCGCTGTAAAGATTCCGGATGCAGCGCACATTTCTGTCGATCGCCACGGGCGCTGGACACACATTGCCATCACCACTGACCCCGGGACGCCGTTCCTGACGGCCAGTTTCGAACAAGGACGCCTGGCGTACTGCACATCGACAGCCCCA
>JBILYM010000197.1:0-4462 GCA_044377725.1 Phycisphaerales bacterium | reverse complement strand
AACTTGAGGTTGGCTATTCAACGCGCGCTGATTTGCGAGAGATTCTGGCGCGTACCACCGCCGGAACGATTGATGAACCGCAGAAGGTCATTGATGCAGAAACCATCATTCGCCACCAAAAACTAGTACGGGCGGTACGAATTTCAGACGCCGTGCAGGATTACGCAGTGCGCGTGGTCCTGGCGACGCATCCGCGTGGGCAGTTTGCCACACCGCTGGTGAATCAATTCCTGCGCTTTGGAGCGAGCCCTCGTGCAGCCCAGACCATGGTGCTGGGCGCCAAGGTCAAAGCGTTGCTCGCTGGTCGTGCCACTGTTTCCGTGGAAGACATCAAGGCAGTGGCGCTTCCGGCGCTGCGGCATCGCGTGTTGCTCAACTTTGAAGCGGAGGCGGAGGGTCGCGGCGCGGATGAGATTGTCATGAACATCTTGGAGACGGTGCCGACCGCGGCTGCCGACTTCGTAAGTCGGTGAGGTCATCGCCGGTCACTGGGCTCAGCCAGTTCATTTGTCCCGGTGCTTGAACAACTTATTGAATGGCGGTGTCCCACTCGGTGTCCGGCTCACGGCTCGGCAACGGGCCGCGGGTTCGATCAGAGTCTGGATCGCCACGGTCTGCTGGGAATTCAGCGCGCATCTGTGTGCCGTGCGGCAGCAGTGCCGCGAAGGTCAGGGTTCCACCATGTCGCTCAACCAACGCGCGCGCCACCGCGAGCCCGAGTCCTGTTCCACGCTGTCCTTTGGTGCTTGCAAATGCTTCAAATAGTCGCGGTTGGTGTTCAATCGGCACACCTGCGCCATTGTCGCCCACATCAATGCGGAACACTCCTTGTGGCGCGTCGAACTCACACCGCACCGTGACCCGGCCACCCCGTTCCGGTGCGGCTTCCACCGCATTTGCAAGCAAGTTGAGCAGCACTTGGTGAACAGCGTTTGCATCGATCGGCGCAGGTGGCAATGACTGATCGATGTGCATGAGCAACTGAACGCCGCGGCGATCCGCTGTTGACTTCATCAACTCACATGCTTCCAGTACCACCGCTCCGATATCTGACTCTTCAATTTCCAGCGGGCGATCCTTGGCATACGCAAGCATGTTCATCACCAGCCATGAGATGCGATCAAGATTGCGTGCAACAATCGGCCAGCCTTCGCGCGCCATTTCAAGATCGCCGCGCCGCAGTGCTAGCTCTACTGCATCAGCTCCGCCGCGCAGGCCTTGCAGGATGTTCTTCACACTGTGGCTGATGGTGGCAACTGTCTCACCAATGGCCTGTAGTCGCGCTGGGTCTGACTCCGGCACCGGCACCGCTGCTGCACCTGGATTCAGCGCTTGAACGCGCATCTGCGTATCACCGCATCGAATCACGTCTCCAGCCCGCAATTGCACGCGCGACTCAATGCGTTGTCCGTTCACCCACGTGCCGTGTGCGCTACGTAGGTCGCGGAGGTACCAGTCACCCGCCGACGGCGTGAGTTCCGCGTGGCGCCTGCTGACGCTGAAGTCACAGGATCCAAGTGCTTCCGTGCTGCGTCCAATGAGTTGTGGCTCGGTGTCGGGCAGCACATGTTGCTTCCCGCTATCTGGACCAGCAATCACGTGCAGCACAATCATCGAACTATTCCTCGGATATGAGCTTGCGTAGATCTGCCGCACGTTCCGGATCGAGCAGGGTGAGTTGATACTCCTGCTCCCCGGCGCATGTGCGGTCACCCAGCGCAAAGCACGCCAGTCCCAGCACATAGCGCGCTTGTACAGACTTGGGATCCGCAGCGATGGCGGCCTCGGCCAAGGTACGCGCGTCGGCCCAACGCTTGTCTTTGTATGCAACCACGGCCAACTTCATCTGCGATGCCGCAACACTTTCAGACGATCCGCTCTTGCCGGCAATTTCATAGGCGAGACGCGCGCGTTGCACATCGCCCACGGCCTCAAGGGCCACGCCGCGTTGTGCATGCGCCGACGGATGCGCGGGCGCCAATTCAATGGCACGATCGAATGCTGCAATGGCATCTTGGTGCCGCCCGAGCTTGTCGTAGGCGAATCCGAGCGCGGCTTGTAGATCAGCGTCATTCGGTCGCGCACGCACTACTTCATCGATCCGCTGTGCAGCATCTCCCCAACGTTTTTGTGCCAAGCAGCACCAGCCAAGTACCGCCTTCGCTTCAATCTCGTTGGGGTTGATGCGGAGTGCGTCATTGGCGTTACTTTGCGCCTTGGTAATGTCGCCAGCATTCCACCAGTGAATAGCGAGGGCGGTGTAAATGGCCGCGCTTTCCGCGCCGGCTTCCTGGGCAACCAACAGTGCAGCAAGCGCTTTTTCAGGCTTTTTTTCGTCATTCCACAGTGCTGCAAGTTCAAGGGCCGCAGCAGCCTGCCGCGCATCGGCGCGCAGTGCTTCTTCAAAGGCGGCAACAGCTTCATCGCGCGCGCCGGTTTTGAGAGCCAAGTGGCCGACGGTGTGCATCGCGTGCGCACGGCGCTTGGCGTCCTTCATGGCGGGCAACGAAATCGATTGGCGCGCAGCCTCCAGACCCTCGGCACTGTTTCCAGTGGCGTCCAGGGCAAGTGCCAAGTTAGTCCATGCTCCCGCCATCCCCGCATCAATGGTGAGTGCCTCGCGGTACGCAGCGATGGCCGCGGCCTGATCGCCAGATTTTTGTGCTGCGATGCCGCGCACGAATGCTTCGCGCGACTTTGCTCGTAGTTCTTCTGCAAGGCGTGCGGCTTCGCGCGCAGCGAGCTCTTCTGGTGCGACCCAGTCACCCAGTGCTGTTGGCGGACCAGCCGCGTTCTCAGTTCCAGCTTCAACAAGTATGGGCGGCAGTGCTGGCTCGGATTTCGGTACTGGTGCCGGCGCGGGGGCAACCGGAGCGGGCGCGCGTTGCAGGAACAGCGCCAACACCACGGTGAATGCGATAGTCGCGAGAACTACGGAGAGGACGATGCGCTTGGTTCGATCCACGCCGTCAAGCGTACGTTGCAATGGGTCCACGCAACACACCCGCGCAGTGCACACCCGTCGCGCATCGCTAGCGCTGAAAGTCGTAGATCGGACCAACACCAAGGATGGTGGTCAATTCATCGAGCGCAGATCGTGACTCGCGCAAGAGTTGCGGGTCCGCCAAGTCACTTGGGGACAGCTCTTCCCGATAGTGACGACGCACCCATGCCTCCAGCGCGGTATGGCCTGCAGGGGTCCACAGGCATCCCGGGGCGACCGCCGCCACTTCGTCGGTAGTAAGAGGCACTCGCAGTCGCAAGCATGCTGGTCCGCCGCCGTTGCGCATGCTCTCCCGAACATTGAGGTAAATGACGGACTTCACCGGGCATGCTTCGCTATCCACCATGCGTTGCACCAGTTGCGCGATGCCTGGGTGGCCTTCGCTCTCCACAGGCAGTATTAGCGCCATGGTGCCGTCTGCCAGCGAAATCAACTGTGAGTTGAAGAGGTAGGTACGTACCGCATCGGCGATACTCACTTCCGATTCCGGCACAACCAGCGCTTGGAAATTTGGTCCGACAGCTGCAGCCAGATCATCAAGGACTCGGTCTTGATCAAGGAGCGCCAGTTCATGCACCAGATAGAACGATCCGTTTCCAACAGCGATCACATCATTATGAAACACACCATGATCAATGGCTGCGGGATGTTGTTGGGCGTGGATGCATTGATCGTTGGGAATGCCGTGCAGCGCTGCGACCGCTTGACCGGCTTCAAGGGTTTGCCTTGCTGGATAGCGCGAAGGACGCCGTCCAACGCCGTTGGCGTGCGCTCCGAACACAAAGAGATGTACGCCAGGATGTTCACCGCCATTGCCACCCGATGCGGTGAACCGCGTGTGATTTGCTGCACCTTCGTCGCCCCACGGTGACGGCGCACCGGACGCATCAAGTGCGGCAAGCGCATCATGAATCACAAATCGCTGTTCATCACGGAAGATGGCGCGCAGGGTCCGTGCGGTCTGCGGCGCCTCAATGGCGCGATGCGGCATGGTTCGCAAGTTGGCCACCGTCATATGAAGGCGGCCATCACCGGAATCCTTCGAAGGTGTGACAGTGGCAGCGTTGGCGGTCCACATAGAACTGGCACTCGACGCACGCGCTAAGAGATGCGGTGCATCGCGCGCGGCAGTGGCAATCGCCACTTCATCAGAACCCGTGAATCCAAGGGCATGCAGTGTTGGGATGTGCGGACGTTCGTGGGGCGGAATCCAGCCTTGCACCAGACCCAGTCGCGCGAGTGCGGCCGCTTTGGCAAGACCTTGCAGTGCTGCGTCGCGTGGTCGAGCCGTTGTCCCTTGATTTGAGGTGCTCGCCACGTTTCCGGGCGACAGCCCGGCGTAGTTGTGGGTGGGGCCGACGATTCCGTCAAAGTTCGCTTCCGGCACGGATTGAAGCGTACCGCGCGCCCGTCTTACACTCCGCAGCCTGATGGCACGCGCTTCAGCAGCTTCCGGAT
>JBILYM010000198.1:0-4462 GCA_044377725.1 Phycisphaerales bacterium | reverse complement strand
GGCTTTAGTAAACGCCAGGCGGTGGAGTTTGCGGAGGCTGCCGGGCTGCGGGACATTCGGGTGCGCCGGTGGCGCGGTCCGCGCTTCTTGTTGACGGCACGGCCTGCCGACTGAGCTTTGCCACAGTTGCCCGAGCCTCGCTGCCGCGGCCTGAGCCATCGCTATCGCTGCCTAAACATCGCTACCGCTACCTGAACCCGCTACGCTTGAAGGCATGGACATGAAGGATCTCAAGCGCGACGCGTTGAAACTTGCCAACTGGATCACCGATCGATCGATCAAGGGGATATCGCCTCTCCAGAGCGCGGAGGAGCTTGCCGAGCATTACCGAATTGACAACACCTACGCCTCCAATGACAAGCGCGTGGATGCGCTGATTCGTTGGGAGACATCCAAGAACTTCACCGCCGGATTCATCACCGGACTTGGCGGTGTCATCACGCTGCCGGTTTCGCTTCCGGCATCGGTGGCAGCTTCGTGGCTCATTCAGGCGCGTATGGCCGCAGCCATTGCCTCCATCTACGGCCACGATCCGCGTTCAGACAAGGTGCGAACAGTGGTCTTGCTGGCACTCATTGGTGATGCCAGTGCCTCAAAGTTATTGAAGGGTGCAGGGGTGTCCTTGGGTAAGCACGCTGTACTGCGAGCCATGGAGGGTGTTGGCGGGCGCACCGTCACGCAAATCAACCGTGAGGTGGGCGAGCAGCTCATCACCAAGACGGGCGTCAAGGGAGCCCGCGGTGTTTCCAAGTTGGTGCCGATTGCTGGCGGCGTGATCAGCGGAGCGTTTGACGCCGCCTCATGTCAAGTGGTGGGTCGCTGCGCGAAGCGGCTCTTTCGCGAGGGCTGATCCACGGGGTAGATTGTCGCCGTGAGTGCCAATCGTTCCGGCGTTCGCGACCCCCGCGGCTCATCGATACTGCAAAGGACTGCATATGAAACTCACGGTGCTCTTCTCTCGGCTCATGCCGCTCCCCGCTGACCTTCGCCAGTCAACGCTGGATGTCGATTCAATCTCTGATGACTCGCGCACTGTGAAACCGGGCTGCCTGTTTGTGGCACGATCGGGCTCCGCCAATGATGGTCGAGCCTTCATTGCCGATGCCATTGCACGTGGTGCGGTGGCGGTCTTGCACACCGGCTCTGATCCATGCGCTGGTCATCCCGACGCCGCACACGTGGTGCGCGTACCCATGCCGGAAGGAACGGACTTGGTGCGCTTTGCGGGCATCTTGGCAGATCGGTTGGAAGGATCGCCGAGCGAGTGGTTGAAACTGGTTGGTATCACCGGCACCAATGGCAAGACCACCATGGCGTACCTGGTACAGCAACTTGCACGTGCGGCGGGTTCGCCGTGCGGGCTGATCGGTACAGTGGCGATCGATGATGGTGCGGAAGCAACGCGCGCCAGCCTGACCACTCCGGGGCCGATCGATCTGGCGCATGCACTTGGACGCATGGTGCGCAATGGTTGCAGCGCGTGTGCCATGGAAGTTTCCAGTCACGCGCTTGATCAAGGCCGCGCGGATGCGTTGCAGTTTCATACCGCGATTTTCAGCAATTTGACCGGCGATCACCTTGATTACCACAAGACGATGGAGGCCTACGCAGCGGCTAAACAGTTGCTCTTTCGAAGGCTTTCGCCAACCGGCACGGCAGTGATCAACGTTGACGATCCGTGGAGCGCAGTGATGATGGAAGGCTGCGCCGCCAACATCTTGCGTTGCAGTGTGCGCGCTGCGGGCGAAACAAGTTCCGCCGGCAATCCGCAATGCACCGCCACCATTCATGCCGCACAACTTGGTTGGCAGGATGCAACGTTTGCTGGTCCTTGGGGCAGTATGCGCGTGCGCCTTCCGATTGTTGGCAGGCACAATGCCATGAACGCGCTGCAAGCAGTGGCCGCCGCATGGTCGATCGGTGTACCAGTGCAGGTGATTGAACAAACGCTTGCCTCGTGCGCCGCTCCTCCGGGGCGACTGGAGCCAGTGACTCGTCCAACTGATCCGTTTGCGGTGCTGGTTGACTATGCGCACACCGATGATGCGCTTCTCAATGTGCTGACCGCGTTACGACCGCTGGTTGGTCCGGGCGGTCGCTTGGTGACGGTCTTTGGTTGCGGTGGTGACCGTGACCGCACCAAACGCCCGCGCATGATGCGGGTGGCGTGCGAACATTCGGACCGCGTGATTGTCACAAGCGACAATCCGCGCACTGAGAATCCAGAGGCGATCATTGATGAAGTGCTCACTGGCCAGCCGACCGTCGCATCCGGGGCTGCACGCGCCGCCGGCAAGCCTGCCGTGGAGGTGGTCCGCCAAGTTGACCGCGCTCAAGCCATTGCGCTGGCAGTGACCGATGCGCGCCCCGGGGACATCGTTCTCATCGCTGGGAAGGGCCATGAGGACTACCAAATCATTGGTACGCAGACTCGACCGTTTGACGACCGTATTGAGGCTCGCACCGCGCTGAGTCGGGGAGCCGGGAGTACCCCGCGGGAACTGGTGAGCGGGTGAGTCCGCGCGGGTCACGCGTTTGGCGCTGGGTGGGAAACCTGGTGCCGGTGCTGGCTATCGCGGTGTGCGCGCTCTTTGCTCCGGCGTTTGCTCGTTACGGAATTCGAGGCGGTTGGGCGGCAAGCACCGCACGCGTTTCCGAATTTGTGCGCACCGGAAGTTGGGAAGCGGCTTCGCGCGCGGAGGCGATGGCGGCGGCGCGGGTTCGTATGCCGGAGGTGGCTGCATTCTTGGCGCAGGATCATCAACTGGAATTTCCGGTGCCGCGCGCGGACATTGCGCACTTTGCATGGAAGGACAATCGGCCACAGATTGTGCGGATCGAAGGCACGGACTACCGCGATCCCACGCGTGATGTGTTGGAGATCGCCTGCACCGCGCCAGTGGACCGCGATGCCATCGCCGCCGTGGAGGCGCACTTTGGATGGCCAGCGCGGATGCCGGCGCGTTCTTACTTTGTGGGCGACGCCGCGGAGTATGCGTTTGAACGTGCGTACTGCGAGTCGTTAGCAGCGCACGGATGTCGGATGGCCCTTGATCCACGCGCGGCGGATGGAAGATCGATGGTGGTTTCGCCGGACTACGCGTGGCTTGTGAGTGTTTCGCGCCCGCTGTTGGCGCCGGTGGCGGCCAAGGTGATTGCTGTGTTTCCTGCCTATGAAAGTCGACATTCACAGCGGCGCACGGTGGACGCGCTGACCAGCTTTGTGCAGCGCGCGGTTCCGTATGTCACCATTCCTCCAGCGGTTGATGGCAAAGAGCGTGCGGGTTTGCGAACCCCCGGCACCACGTTGCTGGAGGGCGGTGATTGTGACTCCAAGTGTGTGTTGCTGGCAACGCTGATTCGATCCATTGATCCCGCGCTACCCGTAGCAGTGGTGCACTTTCGCCGCGGCGGTCCGGGAGATCAGGGGCACAGCATGTTGTTTGTTGGAATGGATGCTGCCACTGATGATGTCACCATGGACCTTGGCGGTCGGCGCATGGTGGCGGTGGAAACCACGGACGGTTGGGACATTGGTCGCGTGCCCATGGAGTTTGATCCGGCGCAGATGCAATCGTTTGTCATGATTCCATGATTTCATGATTCGATGCGAGTGGGCGTCTGGTCGCGGAGATCCACGCTCCTGGAATCACGCCCATAAAGACATAGCCCCCGGCGCAATGCGCCAGGGGCCAGTGTTCCGTCATGCGGCGCCCGTGAACTTCAGGGCGCCTGCGTCAGTCAGTTTGTAGCGTTGGTGCGCTTGCTGAAAATACTGATGATGATCATCAGGGCAATCAGACCAACAAAGCCACCGTTACCAAGCTGCGACACGAAAGCCATCAGGTTGCCAGTGATCTTGCCGAAGTACGAGGTGGTCTCGGTACCGAAGATGATCTGAACCAAGACGCCGATCGCGATGAACAGCAGCATGATGTCAACCAATTCACGTGCCCAGCCCTTAACGAGTTCGAAGCCCTTCATGCGTATCTCCTATATCGAGTAGCAATCGGGCGAACCGATGTCGCCCCACCTGAGAGGCATCGGGTGGGTTGTTTCCGGAACTTGAAAGATTATTTGACAAAACTGAACATGTTGGGTTCACAGACCCACTGAGCGCGCGAGCAGAATGCCGACGCACAGGGCACAGACCGCGGCAAGAACGCGTTGCAGGTGACGGTGGTAATTGTTCATGGAACCCTCGAAACGATGGGGTTTACGCGCGGGGGGCTGGAACAACCGGCTCGTGCCAACACGTCACATTCATTGTTGGAGATGAGTGGCAGCGGGGCAAGTGAATCGCGGGGAATTCCCTGAGACTTCTACCCAATGTGGCAGATTCACCTCACACCCGCCGTTACCCTGTGCGAGCTTCCCATGGACGGGAGGCGTGCGGAATGGCTGCCATCCCTGGTGCGCCCCGCGTGGAACGGCAAGGAGTGCCCATGCAAGTCAGCGCAGA
>JBILYM010000196.1:0-4474 GCA_044377725.1 Phycisphaerales bacterium | reverse complement strand
CAGCTGCACAAACTCCGCCACGCGCGTTCCGTTCGGATGAAGCGCATAGGTTTCGTAATTCACATACTCGTGGAATGCAACGCGCCCTCCGGGGGCGAGCGCGTCGCGCACGGCGCGCACCAGCATGCCGGGATCGCGCACAAACATAGCAACCCAGCGGCACCACACGGCATCGAACTGCCCGTGCATATCGGCCGGCAGCGGGGCGTGCATCAGGTCAAATACGCGAATGTCCGTGTTGGGACTCTTGTGAGCGATGGCGCGCTGTTGCGATTGACGCACAAATTCTGGCGCGATGTCCAGTCCTGCAACGCGGCCTTCGGCGCCGACTTCTGCAAGGAGTGATTCGAGTACGAGTCCGGGGCCGCATCCAATGTCGAGGACACGAGACCCGCGCGTGATCCCTGCCGCGCGCCACGCGTGGCGCATCTCATCAAGCCACAGCGCATGCTGGCTCGCAAGCCGATCGCGTTCTGCGTCGTGCGTACCGAGGACGTATTCGTGGGTGGGGCGGGGCTTCATCACGTGTGGGGGTGTGATACAGCAGATCAGGTGGGGTTGGATCGCCACATTACGGGTGGTCTCGTCGCCGTGTCGCCGTGTCGCCGTGTCACCGTGTCACCGTGTCACCGTGTCACCGTGTCGCCGTGTCACTGTGTCGCTGCGTCGCCGCGTCACCGCGTCACTGCGTCGCCGCACATTCACCGCGTCTTCGATACCTGCGGTAGATTGCCATCATGCCCCGCAGAGTCGCTATCGTTGCAGCCATCCGATCCCCGATTGGCCGTCATGGGGGCACGCTTGCCTCGGTGCGCCCGGACGACCTCGCCGCGCATGTCATTCGGGCAGCTGTTGCGCGCGCTGGCATTGATCCCGCGCTCATTGAAGATGTCTACTTTGGTGCTACCAACCAGGCGGGGGAGGACAATCGCAACGTAGCGCGCATGGCGGCCCTCTTGGCGGGTCTGCCTGCGACCGTGCCCGGCGCAACGGTGAATCGCCTGTGCGCTTCGGGCCTTGAGGCCGTGAACATCGCTGCGCGCATGATCGAGTCGGGTGCGGGCGACATCATGATTGCGGGCGGCGTTGAGTCGATGAGCCGCGCGCCGTATGTCCTGAGTAAGTCAGAGCAAGGTTTTGGCCGCGAACAGCAGATGTTTGACTCCACCATCGGTTGGCGTTTTGTGAACCCGCGTCTTGCCGCCATGTATCCGCCGATCTCACTTGGTGAGACAGCGGAGAATGTTGCGCGCGTGCATGGGGTCTCGCGTTCGGATCAGGACGCGTTTGCGCTTGCGAGTCAACAGAAGTGGGCCGCTGCACACGCCGCCGGTCGATTCCGCGACGAGATTGCGCCGGTGGAGATTCCGCAAGGGAAGCAGCCGCCGATTAACTTCGATACCGACGAACATCCGCGCCCGGACACCACACTCATCAAGCTTTCTGCGCTGAAGCCCGCATTCTCCAAGGCGGCCGACGCCACCGTGACCGCCGGCAACTCATCGGGCATCAACGATGGTGCCGCGGCGCTGGTCTTGGTGGAAGCTTCGCGCGCTGCTGCGCTTGGGCTGAAGCCGATCGCCTTCGTAGGTGCATGCGCTTCGGCCGGTGTTGATCCTGCGCACATGGGCATTGGTCCAGTGCCAGCGGTTCAGAAGCTCTTCGCGCACACGGGGCTTTCTGCCGGTGATATTGATCTGGTCGAGTTGAACGAGGCGTTCGCGGCTCAGTCGATTGCGTGCGTGCGCGGGCTTGGCTTCGATATGGCGCGCGTCAATGTGAATGGCGGCGCGATCGCGCTCGGCCATCCGCTTGGCGCAAGCGGTGCGCGCATTGTGGTAACTCTGCTCCACGAAATGCAACGCCGCGACGCGAAACGCGGCATCGCTTCACTCTGCGTGGGTGTTGGGCAGGGGCTCGCGACGCTCTTCGAGCGGGCGTAAATTCGTCATCCGATCTTCTTCAAGCCGCTCTCGACCGCGCCGATCAGGGCGTCAACATCCGCCTCGGTCATTGGGGTGGACAACATGCCCGTGCATGTTCCAACCATCAGGAATCCCTCGTGGAAGAGATGCTCAAGCATCATCTTGAGTCGGCGGTTCTCGTCAGCGTTGGTGTATGCCTCGCGATAATTCGCTGGCACAGTGGCCTTCATGTGCAAGCGGAACATGCTGCCGCCGCCGGTCACGCTGGCGCAGGCATTGGTGCGATGGATCGCTTCTGCGATGCCATGGCGCGCGCGGTCGCCGAGCGCATTCAGGCGTGCCACGGCGCTTTGGTCAAAGTGCTCCATCGCGATGCGGCCCGCGGTCATCGTGACTGGATTTGCGGAGAACGTTCCAGATAGTGGAAAGAGCAGCTTCGCAGCGCCCGGATTCAACACTTCCATCACATCGGCGCGACCAGCAAGCGCGCCGACCGGGAATCCACCGCCGATCATCTTGCCAAGGGCGGTGATATCGCCATGAATCCCGTATTGCTGCTGCGCGCCGCCGTATTCGGTACGGAAGGTGATGACTTCATCCAGCACCAGAAGCGCGCCGTTCTTGTCGGTCCACTCGCGCATCGCGCTGACAAACTCCGGCGACGCAGGCTTCAGACCCACGCGATGCGGCAGAAGGTCGAGCAGCACGCATGCCAGATCGCTGCGGTGCTCATTCAGCAGGGCGATCGCGCGGTCGACATCGTTGAATGGAATGATCACCACATCGTCCATCGCTGACTGCGGCTGCCCATGCACCAATGCCACGCGATTGGGGTGATCAACACTCCCCCAGTTGGCCGGTGACGAGCCTTGGCTGGTTTCGACATAGTCGTAGGCACCGTGGTATGCGCCCTCAACTTTCGCAATCTTCGGGCGACCCGTGAACGCGCGCGCCGCCTTCAGCGCGGCCATCACGGCCTCGGTGCCGGAGTTCACGAAGCGAATCTGGTCAAAGCCTGCGCTGCGCGAGCAGATGTGCTCTGCATGCAGAACTTCCTGCTCAGTGGCCATCATGAAGGCGCTGCCGCGCGCAAGTTGCGCGGAGGCGGCCTCAACAACCGGCTCATATGCGTGTCCGTGAATCAGCGAGGCAACATTGTTTGCAAAGTCGATGCGGGTGACACCGTCGATGTCAGTGACGCGGCAACCCTTGCCGTACGCCACATAGGGTGGAACCGACGACCACAGCACGGTGTTGCGGCTGACACCGCCGGGCATCACCTTCTTGGCGCGCTCAAAGAGTTGCGCGCTGCGGCTGGTTACTGGAGTGGTTGCGCCCGTGGTGGAGTTGGTGGTCAATGGAGTGTCCTCACTTGCGAGCGTGGTTGGTAATGATCGGCGCACCGGTGCGCTCTTGCACAAAGTCAAAGGCTATGCCGGGCGCGAGTTCAACAAGCGTAAATCCGCGCTCAGTGACGTCAATGACGGCAAGATCCGAGTAAATGCGCGTCACCACGCCGCGTCCAGTGAGCGGGTAGGTGCAGCGCTGAACAAGCTTCGGCTCGCCTTCCTTGGTGACATGCGTGGTCATGACAAACACGCGCTTCACGCCAGCGACCAGGTCCATCGCGCCCCCGACAGCGGGAATCGCGTCGTCGGCGCCGGTTGACCAATTCGCTAGATCGCCATTGGCGGCTACTTGCAGCGCGCCGAGCACAGAGAGATCAAGATGCCCGCCCCGAATCATCGCGAAACTTGTTGCTTGGTCAAAGAACGCGGCACCCGGCATCATGGTCACGCGGCGCTTACCGGCGTTGATGAGTTCGGGGTCACTCTCGGCCGCGGCGGGTGAGGGGCCCATGCCCAGCAGGCCGTTCTCGGTGTGATAGATGAACGTGCGACCCTCGGGCACGTGGCTTGCCACTAGCTCAGGGATACCAATTCCAAGATTCACATAGGAACCGTTCGGAATGTCCTGCGCGAGGCGCTTGGCGATTCCGTCGCGCGTCCAACCGGCGGAAGTGGCGCTCGTCATGGGTAACTTGCTCCCGCTTCATTAAGCGCGGATTCCAGCGCCGGCGACGACACATGCACCACGCGGTCCACAAAGATGCCAGGGGTAACGATCGCTTCTGGATCAAGTGCGCCAGCTTCAACAACTACCGCGGCCTGCACAATGGTCACGGTTGCGGCGGTAGCCATCATGGGCGCAAAGTTTCGCGCGGTGCGGTGATACAGCACGTTGCCGTGCGTGTCGGCTGTACAACCCTTGATCAGCGTGAAGTCCGCACGAATGCCGTATTCCAGCACATGCTCACGGTTGCCAAAGACGCGCGACTCTTTGCCTTCTGCCAGCGGCGTTCCCACCGCAGTTGGCGTATAGAACGCCACAATTCCAGCGCCGCCAGCGCGGATCCGCTCTGCGAGTGTTCCTTGCGGCACCAGTTCAAGTTCAATCTTTCCGGCTCGATACAGATCGGGGAACACGGTCGAGCCAGCGGTCTTGGGGAACGAGCAGATGACCTTACTGACGCGCTCCGCACGCAGGAG
>JBILYM010000030.1:0-13157 GCA_044377725.1 Phycisphaerales bacterium | reverse complement strand
GGTGCCAAGAGCCGGTTGATGGCCTCCGCCACTTCCACCTTCACATGTCCATCGCCAAGATTGTCACCCGCCGCATAGCGTCGCTTCAATTCAGCAACGCGATCAGGATCTTCGATGAACGTATCCACATACTGAAACAGCGCGTTCTCAATGTCACCAGGCTCCGTGGGGCTTTGTCGGCCAGTGAAGATCTTCTTCACTTTGTTCTCCACTTCCTTGGGCGAATCACTGATGTAGATGGCATTTCCAAGACTCTTTGACATCTTGTTCTTGCCATCAATGCCCAGCAGTCGACCAACCTTGCCAACTTCCGCGCGCGGCACCGGCCAAATTCCTCCCAGCTTCACGTGGTCGCCATCATCCGCATCCGTTGGCACACCGCAGTACATCTGATTGAAGCGCCTGCCAACTTCGCGGGTGAGCTCCAGGTGCGGCACTTGATCTTCGCCCACCGGAACCCCCACTGGTCGGAACGCCAAGATGTCCGCGCATTGCCCCACCGCATACAGCGGGAAGCCAAACGAGTATGTCTCGCCGAGACCCTTCATCTCAATCTCAGTCTTCAACGTTGGGTTCCGCATCACGCGGTTGAACGGCAACAGCATGGCAAACAAGAATGTCAATTCATGGATCGCTGGAATCTCGCTCTGCAAGAAAATCGTCGATCGTTCCGGATCGATGCCCATCGCCAGGTAGTCCTTGACAATGGCAATCGTGTCGCGGCGAATGTCTTCTGGCTTATCAGCGCGCGTGGTAAAAGCGTGGTAATTGGCAAGAATGAAGTAGCAGTCATGGGTCTCCTGCAATTCCACGCGGCGTTTCACGCTTCCTACCCAGTGGCCAAGGTGAAGTTGCCCAGTGGGGGTGTCGCCAGTAAGAATTCGAGGTCGTTCTGCGGTCATGGAAGCGGAAGGATACGCCCCGGCATGGCTAGTATTCCCCAACAATGATCGGCGAACCCCATGACGACGAAATTCAGGTTGAAGCACTTGACGACCAGCTCGGCGGCCCGCGCCTGCGCGGCACGGTGGTTGCCCGGCACAACGCCGAGGATTTGTATGACGCGCTGGCTTCGGACCTGATTGTTCATTCCGCCAATTGTGTTCGTCAGTTTGGTGATTTCCACCTCGCACTCTCCGGTGGTCGAACGCCGTTTCCGCTCTACGAACGCCTGATGTACGACCCGCGCTTTCGGATTCTGCCGTGGCGGCGCACGCACTTATGGATAGTGGACGAGCGTTGCGTTCCGTTCGAAAGCGAACTCTCCAACTTCAGCCGCATCAAAGAAGTGATCGTTGATCACTCTGATATTCCACCTGAGCAAGTGCACCCCATGCTTGCCAACACACCCGAGTCCGCTGAACGCTACGAGTGCGAACTCCGCGACACGCTCGGTTGGCGCCCCAAGGGTCATGACCGCCTTGACTTCGTGCTGCTTGGCATGGGCACTGATGGTCACACCGCCAGCATCTTTCCTGGTTCGCCCGCGCTGCACGGCACCGATCGCCTAGTGATGGATGTTGCCGCGCCCACCACTTCCGCACCGGCAGTGCCGCGTTGCACGCTCACCATGCAGATGCTCAACGCGTCGCGCTTTGTTGCGCCCTTCATCATGGGTGCGGATAAGGCACCCATCTTGCAACGCGTGGCCGATGGCGCATCACCCGATGAACTGCCCATCGCGGGTCTTCGCCCCGTCGCTGGCGAATTGCGTTGGTTCCTCGACGCCGCGGCGTGCGGGCGCAGTTGATGGCACTCGCGCGTGCTTGACACGCTGCGGCCTGCAAGCCAATGTATTTCTGGACACAACCGATTTATCGACGTTCTCATTGGAGCGCCGGGGTCGATGCGCCGAAGTGCGTATGTTGTCCATTCATTGAAGACTGAACATTTGCCGCTGAGAGAGCCCACCATGCGCCCGTCGATTCACGAATACCGTCGCTTCTTCGCCACTTCGACGCATCTCCGATCGTCGTCTGGTGCGTGGCCGCTCTCCGCCGTGGCGATGCTCATGCTCAGCCCGTTTACCGTGCCCGCCCTCGGTGACACGGTGGTCACCGGCAACGGGACGCCCGTTGTTGTGATCGACGTCCCGGCCATCGGCGCGAACCTCGACTTCGTCGCTGGCGACGGCAGTCCCGCGGTGCTGAACTTGTTGGCCGGTGGTACTTACACCGGCGAGTGGAGCATCACCAACGTCTCTGCGACCTTCACCCTGAACGGCGGGACCTTGGTGATCGCGCCGACCGTTGGATCCGGCACGGCAACGGGTGCAGACCTTGGCGTGGTGGACGGCACCCTGCAGCTCGGCGCCAACTCGTTCCTGACGGGCTTCGGAACCGGCGGCACCGGCGGAACACTCTCGGCAATCCAGGGCGGCCGCCTTGTCGTGGATGACGATCGCTGGCTGACAAGCGTGCGGAGCCTGCAGCTCGGTGGCGCATGGACCGCGGGCAGCGCGGCGACGCTCACCTACTCCGGCGCGGCATCGATCACGTCTTCCGCCGACGTCTCGGTGGAAGGCGGCGCCGCTTCCGCCATCGCGCTCTCGGGCGCGGGCTCCCTCACGCTCACCGGCGACATCAGCGGCACCGGCGACCTCGTCGTCGCCTCCGGCGGCGGCACCGGCACCGTGAACCTGTCCTTTATCAGCGGCAGCTTCGCCGGCAAGACCGTGATCGACAACGCGTCCGCCAGCATCAACACGCAAAACTCGATCGGTACGCAGGGGCTGACGTTCAACAACGCCACGGTCACCGCGGGCACCGCGCTGACGCTCGGCGCCGGGCAGGTGTTCGACCTCGGTGGCACGTCCACGCTCACTGGTGGCGGAGCCGGTCTCACGGCCTTCAACGTGAACGGCGGCATGACGGGCACTGGCGACGTCACGCTCACCGGCATCAACATGACGGTCGGCGGCACTACCTCCGCATACACGGGCGGTGTCAGCCTGGCGGGTGCGGCGGGCAGCGAGTCCACCGTCACCACCACGAACGCGGCATGGCTCGGCGGTCTGGGTTCGCTGACCATGGCGAACAACACGTCGCTCACCTATTCGGGCACTGATGCCGCCACGTACGGCGGTGCGATTGTCACCGGCGCCACCGCTACCGATCGCGCCTTGATCTTCACCTCCGGCGCTGGCAACGGCGATCTCACCCTGAGCGGGACGGTGTCGGGCACCGGCGACCTGGTCATCGGTGCAGCCAACGGCTCAACCGCTCAGACCACGCTGGCCTTCACATCCGGCACGCTCGCCGGCCGCACCGTCATTGAAGATGCGAACGTCGCCATCAACACGCAGGCATCGATCGGCGACGCGGGTCTCTCGCTCACCGGCGCCACTATCACGCTCGGCACGGATATCACGCTCGGCGCGGCGCAGGATTTGGCAATCTCCACCGCCTCCTCGATCTCCGGTCCCGCTGGCGGTGCAAACACCGCTTTCATTGTGAATTCCGCCATGAGCGGTGCTGGCAACCTGGCCATCGACCATGTCAGCATGAACGTCGGCGGCGCCACCTCCACGTACACCGGCGCGCTCACGCTCGCGGGCGCTTCGACGCTCACCACCTCCAACCAACAGTGGCTGACCAACGTCGCGTCGATCAACCTTGGCAATGAAACATCGCTGATCTACGACGGCATCGTGGCAGGCAATTACTCTGGCATTCTGAACGCCACCGGCGCGTCAGCCACCATTGCTACTTCCGGCGCCACCGCCGCCGACTTCCGCGTCGACGGCACAGTGACCGCCACGGGAGATCTGGTTGTCTCTGCACTCGACGGTTCCACGGCCACCACCACGCTGGCGTTCGACAATGCCAGCAGCATCACCGGTCAGACCATCATCGACAGCGCCAAGGCGAAGATCGATACCGCGTTCTCCGTCGGCACCGCCGGCCTTTCACTCACCGATGGCGACCTCACGCTCGGCACCGCGCTGACCCTTGGCGCTGGGCAAGCCTTCGCCGTGAACGGCACCTCGAGCCTCACCGGCAGCGGCGGCGCCAACACGGCGTTCAATGTTGACGAGGCGATGTCCGGCACGGGCGCGCTCACTGTCTCGGGCGTTGACCTCTCGGTCGGCGCAGCCACGTCCACGTTCACTGGCGGTCTCGCGTTGGAGGCCGGCTCCACCGCCACCACGAGTAACGCCGCGTGGATCAGCAGCCTCACTTCGCTCACGCTGAACGCTGATGCAACGGCGACGCAGTTCACCTACACCGGGAATGCCACTGCGACCTACGCAGGCGCACTGATCTCGGGCGGCACCGCCGAAGCCACCGTGGCAACATCCGGTGCTGGCACAGGCGCGCTCAACTTCACTGGCACCGTTGACGGCAGCGGCGACCTGGTCTTCAAGGCGCTCTCGGGCTCCACAGCCAACACCACGCTCGCCTTCACCTCGAGCACGTTCACTGGCACCACGGTGATTGACACCATGTCCGCCGCCGTGAACACGCAAGCATCCGTGGGCGGTGCCGGCATGCGCATCCTGGACTCGCAGGTGGACATCGGCACGGACTTGTCGCTCGATTCCGCGCAGTCACTCACGATCGGCGGAACCACCACGCTCACCGGCACGTCTGCGGGGACCACCACGCTGGCGGTCGATGGCGGCCTCAACGTTTCGGGCGCCTCCGCCAATCTGACGCTCTCGCAACTCAGTACGTCCATCGGATCGGGCGGCACGTCAAACTTCGCTGGCGATGTCACGCTCACTTCTGGATCCGCGCTCTCCCTCACTGACGGCGCCGATCTAAGTGACGCCTCGGTCTTCTCCGACGCGCTCAACTCCGGCGGCGCAGTGACCGTCGGCGGCGACGGCACGCTGGCCCGCATCGGTAGCGTCGGCAACGCGTTCAAGGGTCTGCTCAATCCGGGCGACCGCAACAATGCCGGTTCTTCAACGCTCACTGTCACTGGTGATGTCATCCTTGACGCAACCTCCACGGCCAGCTGGTACCTGCTTGATTCCACCGGCAAGGCCGATCGCCTTGACGCTGGCGGCGCGTTCACACTCAACGGTTCCGCGGCCAAGATTATCTATGACGCCAACTTCTATTCCGGCACATTCATCCCCGCTTCCGGCGTTACCGTCGATTACGTGATGGCCACCGCCGGCACCTTGAACGGCACGTTCAGCACCGTGGATGTGGTCACGGTCGATCCGCTCACTGGCCTTGCCACCGACCACGCCGTGAACGCCACTGGCTCCACGTACTTCATGGGTGGTGCGTTTGAGGTGAGTTACGCGGGCAATGAATTCAGCCTGCAGATCATTGGTCAGGGCGGCTCGTATCCGCTGGCCGCTGGCACCACCAGCACCAATGTTGTTGTGGATGTGCAGACGGGTAACGGCACGGTCCGCCGCAACGCCAATGTCGGCACAGTCAACAACAGTCAAATCAATGCATCGGCCGCAGCGATCACCGCGATTGCCTCTGGTCCGCCCGATACGGATGAGCAGTACGTCGCTACGCAGATGTTGCTCCTCACGCCTGGCGCGTTCGCAAGTTCTGATGTGGCGCTTTCCAACGTAGCCAATCCGTACGCGCTGCCCAACGTCACCATGAACCAGCTCTTCCAGGCTGGAAATGTCGCCATGAAGCGCCTGATGCAACTGCGCGAAAGCAGCACGCCAACGCCAGCCGCTCCGCTGCTGAGTTCCAAGGGAGGCTTGACCGACCAGGAATCACTGAGCGCTGGCTCCGCTGTAGTCACTGGCAATTCCTTCACCAGTTTCGGCGCACCATTGAACGGTCCAACTCCTGATGATGGCGTTCGGTGGTGGTCGCGCGGTTACGGATTCACCAACAGCGTCAGTGATGACACGTGGGCAAAGACCAGTTACAGCTCGGCCACCGGCGGTCTGATGTTTGGCGCCGACATGGTGCTTGGCAAGGGTTTCATCGCGGGCGCGTTCATCGGTTACATGCCCGGAACGGTTGACATCACCGGCGGCTTGGTGGACGAGACGGACACCATCAACGGTGCGAACGTCGGCATCTACGGCAGTTGGGTCCCGGATTCTGGCCAGTGGTACGTGGAGGCTGCCGCGCAGGGCGGCTACGCGGGCGTTGACCGCACGCGCGAACTGTATATCCCGGGCGTTGTGCGCACGGCCAACTCTGACAACTCGCTGTGGGCGGCTTCGGTGAACTCTGAGATCGGCATGAATATTCGTATCGGTGGCGACATGTTCGTCCAGCCATACGCAGGGGTTGCGGCTGGTTACGTTGGTCAAAGTTCGTACACAGAGCAGGGCGCAGGCAGCGCAAACCTGGATGTTTCCAGCCAAAGCGCCGTCATGTTGCAGCCAACGATTGGCTCACGCATCATGCATACGTTGCGCATCGATCGTGATGTGTTGACGCCATATATTGGCAGTGCGTTTATCGCCACGGTGCCGATCGGCGACTGGGATGTCACTGCTACCAACGCGTACAGCGCAACACCTGGTTACTCCGTGTACGGCAGTCCAGAGACGCGTTACGGTGCCAGCTTTGAGGCTGGTGTTGAATTTGCGTCGTACAAGGGAGTCACCGCGTACTGCTCCTTCAACGGCATGCAGTTGGACAACGAGCAACAGTACGGTGGCCAAATCGGCGTCATCGTTCCCTTCTAAAGTAAGCGCCTTCCACTGCTGTCTGGCGATCTCGATTGCGCGATCGCCATATTTCTGAGCGTGAGCCGTAGATCAAAATTGCGACATTTTTCGGCAAATTCGAGCACCTTCCCTAACTCACGGTCGTAGGGTTCTTTGCGTCTGAAATGCAATGCAGAAGTTGAAACTCCGACAAAAGGAGAGCGTTATGAAATTCTCATACGGTTCTTTGGCATGCGTGCTACTCACGACTTCCGCCACCTATGCGGAGACGACCTTCTCGTTCACCAACCAATGGTCAGGTGGCGGGCAAGGGCTTTTTCATATCACCAATGACACCAGCCAGCCCATCCAGGGTTGGACTTTGCGGTTTGACTGGAACGCCGAAATCACCAGTGCGTGGAACGGCACCGTGCAGTCGCATGTGGGCAATCAGTACAAGATCGTCAACGCCGAATACAACGCCACCATCGCGCCCGGCGCGTCCGTTGATGTCGGTTGCGTCGCCAACTTCGCCAGTGCTGACCTGTTGCCGACATCGATAACTATCGCGCCGTTGGTCCCGTGCCCGGGCGATTTGAACTTGGACTCCAGGGTGGATGCCGTTGATCTTGCGGCCATTTTGGGTAATTGGGGTAGCACCTCCGCGCTATACGACCCGAATGGTGATGGCGTCACTGGCAGCGCCGACCTCGCAGTTATTCTCGGGTCATGGGGAGACTGCGCGACCGGTGGCGGTGGTTCGGGCGGTGGCGGCGGCGGCGGCGGTGAAGGCGCCACTACTCCGGTCCTGACGAGTCCAGCGACCGCTTATGGAACTGCTGGCTCGGCGTTCACCTACCAAATCACTGCGAGTGGCCTACCGACCTCATTCGGCGCCACTGGATTGCCCGCTGGGCTCTCCGTGAACGCAACAAGTGGACTGATTTCCGGAACTCCAACAGTTGCGGCAACCACCAGCGTGGTGTTGGCAGCGAGCAACGCAGTCGGCACTGCGAACCAATCGCTTGTGGTCACCATCTCGCCACCGAGTACGCCTGGAGATTTCAATTACGCCGAAGTGTTGCAGAAGTCGCTGTACTTCTATGACGCACAGCGCTCCGGAAATCTGGCTGATGGCTTCCGTGTCGCATGGCGCGGTGACTCCGCTCTTGCTGACGGAAGCGATGTCGGCATTGATCTGACCGGCGGCTACTACGACGCTGGCGATCACGTGAAATTCGGACTCCCGATGGCAAGCTCGCTCTCGCTGCTTGCGTGGGGTGGCATTGAATACGGGGCGGCGTACGACCAGTCGGGCCAGAAGCTCGCATTGCTCGCGGCCGTTCGCTGGGGAACGGACTTCATCATCAAGGCGCATCCCTCGGCAAACGTGCTGTATGGACAAGTCGGAAATGGTTCGCTGGACCACAGCTATTGGGGTCCATGTGAGACCATGAACATGGCGCGACCTTCGTACGCCATCACTGCGGCCAAGCCCGGCTCTGATTTGGCTGGTGAATCCGCGGCAGCCATGGCAGCTGCAAGCATGCTGTTCCGCAGCACTGATCCCGCATACGCGGACACCCTGCTGGCACACGCCCGCACGTTGTTCAACTTTGCCGACACCTACCGCGGCAAGTACTCCGAGTCCATCACCGATGCCGCCATCTACTACAACTCGTGGTCTGGCTATTACGACGAGCTTGCATGGAGCGCAGCGTGGATGTACCGCGCCACCGGCGAGGCGGCGTATCTCACCAAGGCGGAGGCCATCTACAGCCAGAACATTGCTGGCCTGCCATTGAAGTGGACGCACAACTGGGATGACAAGAGCTACGGCGTCACCGTGCTCCTTGCGCAACTCACTGACAAGGTCGTCTACAAGACGGCGGCACAAAAGTGGTTGAACTTCTGGACCGTTGGCGACAACGGCAGCAGGGTTGCATACACCGCTGGTGGATTGGCGTGGCTTGATCAGTGGGGTTCGTTGCGCTACTCGGCCAACACGTCCTTCCTGGCGCTGGTCTATGCCGACCGGGTCGGCGATGTCGGCACGCGCTATCGCGACTTTGCACGCAACCAGATTGATTACATGCTTGGCAAGAATCCCAATGCACGCAGTTATGTGGTTGGATTCGGCGTTAATCCGCCATTGAATCCGCACCATCGCGGGGCGCATGGGTCTTGGAATGGAAGCATGACGACGCCCGCCGCATCGCGACACATCTTGTACGGAGCGTTGGTTGGTGGTCCAAGCACCACGTCTGATTCGTCGTACACGGATGATCGCAGCAACTACATCTGCAACGAGGTTGCGCTTGACTACAACGCGGGCTTCACCGGTGCGATCGCTCGACTTGCACAGGATTCGACGGGCGTTCCACTGGCGAACTTCCCGCCGGCGTCGGAGCAAGGATCAATCGACGATGAGTTCTTCGTCGAGGCGTCGATCAATCAGCAGGGCAGCGGCTTCACTGAAATCCGTGCACTGCTGAACAATCGCTCCGCGTTCCCAGCGGTTGGTTCCAGCACTCTCTCTATCCGTTACTTCGTGGATCTCTCCGAGCTGTTTGCAGCCGGCTACGACCAGACATCGGTGGTCGTCAGCGGCAACTACATTCAGAACGGCACTGTGGCACCAGCGTTGAAGGTGTACGACGCGGCGCGCAAGTTGTATTACGTCGACGTGAGCTTCGTGGGCACGTACATCGCGCCAGGAACAGGAAGTTCATACTGGCGCGAGGCGCAATTCCGCATGGCGCTGAAGACCGGTATTCCGGCTTCTGCGTGGAACGCGGCCAACGATCCGTCCTTCACTGGCCTTGGAGCTGGCAATGCAAACATGATCAAGACCAGCAAGATTGCGGTGTACGACGACGGCTTCCGATTGACCGGAGTGCTTCCATAAGCGAGGCATGTACGTGACACCGGTGCGCTGAACAGGTTCACCACCTCCTGTGAGTCCCCTCTTGGTCCCTGCGGCCAACGAGGGGACTCTCTTTACGGGGGCGGTCTGAAAAGAGTGACCTTATCGAGCGAGGTACGCCTCAAGTATCGCGCACGCGGCCAGTGCGTCGCGCAGTTCCTTCTTCTCGCGGTGCGTGCGCCCGCTCTGCGACATGCGCTGATCTGCTTCGAAGCTCGAAAGTCGTTCATCATGAAAATGCACCGGTAGGCGTACGCGCGTAGCAATCGCAGCGCCGAACTCGCGCGCATCGGTGACAGCGGCGCCTTCCGTTCCATCCATATTGATGGGTAAGCCAATCACCAATGCATCCGGTCCATGCCGATCGATGGCTTTAGCAAGTGCATCCATCAGCGCTGGCCCGCGCGACACCATCAAGACCTCTACTGGCTGCACGATGCGCAACACATCATCACCCGCCGCTAGGCCGGTTCGCTTTGCACCAAGATCGATCGCTAGGTATCGCATGAATTCAGCGCAACGCTTCCGGTACAAGGCCTGCAATGTCTTTGACCTTCTCCGCAAGATCCGCGCGCACCACTAGCGTTGCATCCTTAGTGCGCACCACGATCACATCGGTCAGCCCGATAGTGGTGATGACATGCGCAGGATCATCACTCAACGCCAGCACACCCGTGCTACCCACATGAAGCGCCTGCGCATTGGTCCGATTGCCATCACCATCCGCCGCGAGCGTCTCACCATAACTTGGCCAGCTGCCAACATCGCGCCACTCGACGCTCATTGGCACCACGCACACGGAGAGTGCTGGATCTTTCGAAGCCGGCTCCATGAGCGCGTAATCAACGCTGATTTTCGGTAGTTCTGGATAGATGCGTTCCACGGTCGCGCGCGCCGCGGCAGTCCCCCACGCGGCGCGAATCTCGCGCATGCCAGCGGCAGTTTCCGGCTTGAAGCGCTGCAGCGCGTCCAACACCGTCCGAGCACTGAACACGAACATCCCGCTATTCCATCCAAACCCACCACTCTGCAGATACTCCTCGGCACGCGCACGATCCGGCTTCTCCACAAACCGCTTCGCTCCGAACGCGCCGGGGAAACCCGCAATCGCATCGCCGCGTTCCACATAGCCGAATCCCGTTGCTGCAAATGTTGGCGTGATAGCAAACGTCACGAGCCGTGTTGGGTCTGCCTCCACCAACCGAAAGCCAAGATCCATCGCGCGCTCAAACTCCGCTTGCGGCGTAATCAGGTGGTCGCTGGTCAACACAGCAAACACCGCGTCGGGATCATCTTTCCCAACCACCGCCGCAGCAAATGCCACCGCGTTCACGGTGTCGCGCCCCATCGGCTCTCCCAGCACGTGCGCATCATCAATCCACGGAATGTCCTCGCGGATCAGCGCGCGGTATTTCTCCCCGGCGCACACGTACCGGTTCGCCTCTGGAACCATCGTGCGAATCCGCTCCGCCGCCACGGAAAGCAGGCTCTTTCCACCAATGAAGCGCAACAGCTGCTTGGGAACAGCCTGCCGGCTCATCGGCCAAAGTCGCGTACCGGATCCACCTGCCATAATCATTGCGTAGCGCATGGCTCGTAGGATAGGCGCAGGCAAGGAAGCCCCCATGATCACCCAACTCACTGGAAATCTCATCGCAATCGACGACGGTGCTGCCCATGTTCAAGTGGCGGAAATCACCTACGAGGTGCTGATTCCCGCCGCGGATTCCATGTCACTCGCGGCGCGCATCGGGCAACCGGTGAAGTTCCACACGCTGCATTACCTGGAGGGGCAAGGGCAGGGTTCCAGTTTCTGGCCGCGCTTGATTGGCTTTCAGTCAGCCACCGATCGCGCCTTCTTTGAGCTCTTCACCACGGTCAAAGGCATCGGCAATCGCAAGGCACTGCGCGCGCTGCAACTTCCCTTCGCGCAGGTCGCAGAGGCGATCGCCGCGCGTGATCACGGCATGTTGCAGACGCTGCCGGAAATCGGCAAGCGCACGGCGGAAACCATCTGCGTTGAACTCAAAGGCAAGATCGATCCGTTTGTGCGCGAACTCGGCGTGCGCGCGGCAGCACCTGGAACCAAGGCGATTGCGCGTGGGCCGATCAGCGCGGAGAGCAAACTCATGGCAGCGGCGCGCGACGCGATTGAAGTGCTCGCGCAACTTGGGCATTCCAAGCCAGCGGCGCGCGACATGATCGAACGCGTGCTTGGGCGCGAAGATGTGCCGGGGGATCCGACCGCGGAGGCGCTGGTCGAACTGGCATTGCGGTAGGCCGAGCGGGGCTGTGGTATTGCGCCTGCGGCCAGGATGCGATGGCGGAGAACAGCAGACTGCAGATGTTGGAGCGCGCAAACGCACACACGCCCCCAGACGCGTGAGCGCCAGGGGGCGTGGAGTGTGGACGCTGGCCGAGGCCAACGTGGAGTGCAGAGTGATGTCAGTCGCGACGGCGACGGGCGCCGATGAGGCCTGCAAGTCCGATCAAAGCTGCCGCACCTGGTGCGGGGACGGGAGCCACTCCAATGGAGAAGGTCGACTGCCCGAAACTCACGGGCGCACCCGGAACACCGCTGTTGTAGCCGATCTTCAAGGTCCAAACGCCAGCGTACGAGTTCCGAGCGATCGAGAACTGACCGAGGCGCGTGGAGTCGACAAGGTTGCCGGCCTGACCAACGCGACCTGCGATCGATCCACCTGATGGATTTGGATCGAACCAACCAACGTTCTGGTTGTTCGGCACGTCAGGACGGTTCCAAGAGAGCGGGTTACCCCACTTCGGATCGGCGCCAGTGCCGTTGCTTGAGGTCGGAAGACCACCGATGGTGAGGTAGGAATCGAAGGGGCGGTGCAGCGTGGTGCTGCCGGTGATGGTTGGGTTCCAGGTGCCGTTGGCAGTCTGGAGAACGCCGGAGTTGCCGGACGCATCGTCCTTGTGATAGAACATGTTGGTCACGTTGCTATCGGTGCGGTTGAAGTTGAAGGCGTTCAACACCGTGTCTGTGCCGCCGTTGAAGCGGGCGTAGAGCACGTAAACATCGAGGTTGATTCCGCTCCCATCCGCGGTCGGCTGCGTCTTAACGGTGTAGTACTCAACGAAAGTCGCATTCGCCGAACCCGCCACGGCCACGGCCGCAGCAACACCAACCATTGAAGAGATGAAAGTCTTGTTACGCATCTGAAATTCCATGCTGGGCTCTCGCCCGGTTGTGCCCACCCTCCCGTGCAGGCGTTACTTCGCCGAAAACGTCGGCGCGGTTGATACATATGGTTGCCCAACGGGGGCAAAAGCTTCTTGAGTTGCGATCGTCACTTGCAGGCTTCATCTGCGTCTGATATCTCGCTACACAGACAAGAACGAAATCTGCCCGCCCCAGCCATCATGTAATATTTAGAATTTATCTATTTAATGAAAAAGTGCGGTTCTGACTGCGCTGCCCCCAAAAATCTTTCCTGGCCACCTGCGGCCAAGAGAGCGGGTTCCAGACTGTGCCTGCACGCGTCCTGCGTGTTCGAGCCCCCGCAGTGAGCACGGGATCCTCGGTAAGCGGCGTGTGAAACTGAGAAGTCCGGCAGTTGGACGTACGCCCCGTGGGTGCCAACCGGACGAACAGATTCGCCCGAGGCTAAGCGG
>JBILYM010000195.1:0-4505 GCA_044377725.1 Phycisphaerales bacterium | reverse complement strand
CCCGTCTTACACTCCGCAGCCTGATGGCACGCGCTTCAGCAGCTTCCGGATCGAAGGCATCCCGTATGTCCCCCGACGCTTCCATGCGCATCGTGGTGCTCACGGGTAAGGATTCGTTCACCCGCGTTGAACACTCGCGGCAACTGCATGCAGCGCTGACAGAAAAATTTGGATCAGTGGATCGATTTGAGTTTGATGGAGCATCAGCAACCCTTGCACAGGTAATGGATGAACTCCGTTCCTACGGGTTGCTCTCTCAGCACAAGCTCATAGTGATTGATAATGCGGAAGGCTTCATTGGCGCCGAAGATCGGCGCCGCGCGATGGAGCGCTACGCAGCCAATCCGCAGCAAGAGAGCACACTGTTGATGCGCGCGGGCACACGGTGGAATCCGGGCAAGTTTGACAAACTTGTTGAAGCCAGCGGCGGCGCAGTGATCAAGTGCGAACCACCATCGGATAAGGACGCGATCAGTTGGTGTGGCGCGCGTGCAGAGAAGCGCCATGGTGCAAAGTTAGCGCCGGGTGCGGCGGAACTATTGGTGGAAAAAATCGGGCCGGACTTGGCGCGCATCGATACTGAACTTGCCAAGTTGGCGACCGCCGCGGGAGAGGGCAAACCGATCTCTCGCGCGCTGGTTACAGAATTTGTTGGTCAGTCGCGGGAGGAACAGGCGTGGGGGTTGCAGTCGGTACTCATCCAGAAGGGCGCGGGTGCTGCGCTAGTCAAGTTGAACGAATTGGTCCGCATTTCAGGCGTCGCCGACGCGTTGATTGGGTGGACCATCGTTGACCTCCTGCGCAAGGCGCACGATGCAGCGCGACTCATGGACGACGGGCAGAACGACTTTGCAATTGCCAAGCAGCTCAAACTTTGGGGCGATGCGCAGGCACTGGTTTGTCGCGCTGCGCGGGCCCTTGGTAGTGCTGGAGCAGCCGCGCTATTGGCGGAGAGTGTGCGGACTGATGCGCGCACAAAGTCGGGTCTCAGTTCGGACAGTGCTCGAACCTTTGAGGCGCTAGTGGTTACCATCGGTGATCGCATTCGATGAAATACTCAGACACGCTGCTCCCGTTCACCGCGCTCACCACATGCGTCGCATTGGCGGCGTGTTCATCGGTACCGCCCACCGCACCTCCGCCGATTACTCCGGTGCGTGCGCAGCCCGTCGTTATTCGCGAGACCATTGATCCGCTGCCGCAGGCCGATACGCGGCGGCGTGTTGATTCACAGGTGGCTGTTCGTACAAGTTCGCCGAGTGTTCGCCCGTCCGCGCTACCGATGTTTGAGATGACATTGGCTCCGGCGGATCCGATGCAGATTGCCGCCTTGCCTGTGCCGGAGTCCGCAGAAGCGATGCCGGTGGACACCATGCGCGCGATCGACACCGCTCCGCCGCCATTGCTTCCTGAGCCGGTGCCGGTGGTGGTGGCTGAACCGGTGCCCGTTGTTGCTGCTGCTCCGGTGCCGGTGACTGAACCGGTGCCCGTTGTTGCTGCTGTTCCGGTGCCGGTGGTTGAACCGGTGCCCGTTGTTGCTGCTGTTCCGGTGCCGGTGGTTGAACCGGCGCCCGTTGTTGCTGCTGTTCCGGTGCCGGTGGTTGAACCGGCGCCCGTTGTTGCTACTGCTCCGGCGGTGGTGGTCCCAGTGGTCGTGCCGGTGGAGGTGGCACCTGAGCCAGCGGTTGCAGAGTCACGGGTGGCCGAGGCAGTGCCCGCAAGTGCGGCTGAGCTTCCGCCAGAACCAACGATGCCGAGCCGGGTAATGGTGAAGGCTGCAAACCCCGTTGCGCCGCTCGCCATGACTGGCACGTCGATTGTCCCAGTCGCTGACAGAGCGGGCGTTCGCGAGCGACCCGCGCCCACGCCGGCGCGTGCACCGGAGCCTGTACTGATACCGGAACCAACGCCTGCGCCGACACCGGAACCGACACCGGAACCTGCAACTGCGCCGGTCGCAGAACCAGCGCCTGCACCAACACCAGAACCAACACCCGCGCCGGTTGCGGAACCTGCACCCGCGCCAGCACCAGAGCCAGAACCAACACCTGCGCCCGCGCCGGTCGCAGAACCTGCACCTGCGCCAACACCGGAACTGGCACCCGCGCCGGTTGCAGAACCTACGCCTGCGCCGACACCAGAACCAACACCCGCACCCGCGCCGGTTGAAGAACCTACGCCTGCGCCGACACCAGAACCAACACCCGCACCCGCGCCGGTTGAAGAACCTACGCCTGCGCCGACACCAGAACCAACACCCGCACCCGCGCCGGTTGAAGAACCTACGCCTGCGCCGACACCAGAACCAACACCAGCACCCGCGCCAGTTGCAGAACCTGCACCCGCGCCGACACCAGAACCAACACCTGCGCCCGCGCCAGTCGCGGAACCAGCACCCACGCCGACACCAGAACCAGCACCTGCGCCCGCGCCAGTTGCGGAACCTGCACCCGCACCTGTTCCCCCGCCCATCAAACTTGCGAACCCAGTCATGGCTTCCAAGGTTCGGGCGTTCGGAGACATTGAGCCGTTGGATGCTGGGTCATTGCATCCTGGCGATCGCTTTCTGGTGTATGTCGAGCTGCTCAATTGGCCATTCGTCCCAAGTGACGGCGGACGCGTTGCAGCGCATGCGCAGTACTCGCTGCGCATTGAGAACTTGGCCGGAACGGTGATCTGGAGCGAGGGTCCGCTCGACGCAACTCACACCGCCGCAGCGCCGACCGATGAACTATTCATTACCCGGATGGTTCGGCTCCCCGACACCCTGCTTGCCGGTCAGTATCGGCTAGCGATCGAAGCGACTGATATGGCAACCGGCGTAACGGCCAAAGTAAAGACGCCGTTCACTGTCAAGCCATCAAACAAGCGCTAATCGCTTGATGTAGCGCATCGGTAGCCGAAGTACAATGGCGTCCCGCCTCTCTCTCGGAGGCACCTCACGTGCCAGACGACGCATCCAACGCACGCCCTGATCTTGACGCCCCGACAGCACCCCTCGTGCCGACGGTGGTGGATGGCGCCCAAGGCGTTGTGGATGCCGCGCTTCCAATCGCAGATCCGCACTCCGTCAATGGTCGGCACAGCAAGGGTCATGGCGGGGGCATCGCGTTGGCCATCGGCGCGGTCGGCGTGGTGTTTGGAGATATCGGGACCAGCCCGCTGTACGCGTTTCAGGAAACCATTGCCCACCACGGCAGTGCCGATCGCGCGTTCGTGATGGGTGTTCTGAGTTTGATTTTCTGGGCGCTATTCCTGGTGGTGGTTGCGAAGTACCAGCTACTCATCATGCGTGCCACCAACCGTGGCGAAGGTGGATTGTTCGCATTGCTCTCCCTCTTGCCGCGCGGCCTGCAGCGTCGCGCGGATTACCGCTTGGCATTCTTCGGTGCCATGGCCATCATGGGCAGCGCATTGTTGTTCGGCGACGGCGTCATCACGCCATCCATCTCCGTACTGTCAGCGATGGAAGGTCTCACCGTCTTTGACGAAAGCCTGCAAGGTTGGGTGGCCCCATTAACAACAGTGGTGCTGGTGTTCTTGTTCGCCGTGCAGCGATTTGGAACGGGGCACATCGGTCGCATCTTCGGTCCAGTGATGCTCCTGTGGTTTGGTGTGTTGGGATTTCTTGGACTGCGCGCCATTGTCTCGGATCCAAGTGTGCTTGCCGCAGTGAATCCCCTGTACGCCATTGAACTGATTGCAGCGAATCCGTCCGGCACATTCCTTTTGCTTGGCTCAATTGTCCTGGTAGTGACGGGCGCCGAGGCGCTGTATGCCGACATCGGGCACTTCGGAATTGGCCCGATTCGGCTTGGATGGTTCACCATTGTGTGGCCATGCCTCATTCTGAATTACTTTGGCCAAGGCGCATGGGCGATCGCCAATCCGCCGGATCCAGCGTTACTTTCGCAATACAAACCGTTCTACGGGCTGGTGCCTGCGGGTTGGGTTATTCCCATGGTGATTCTGGCTACGTTTGCAACCATTGTTGCTAGCCAGGCGATGATCTCTGGCGTCTTCTCGATGGCGCGCCAAGCGATCCGCCTCAACTATCTGCCACGCCTTGCCGTGGTGCATACATCCAGCTTTACCGAAGGTCAGATCTACATCCCGTTCCTCAATTGGACCATGATGATTGGATGCCTGATGACGGTCTTCTTGTTCCGTTCATCAGCAGCGCTTGCCGATGCGTACGGCATTGCCGTCACGGCGGTCATGGGAATCACTTCGCTGTTGTTTGCTGAGGTGGCGCTGAAGACTTGGAAATGGAAGCCACCAGTGGTGTGGATTGTAGTTGGCTCATTCCTAGCGATTGACTTGGCATTCCTTTCATCCAACCTTCTCAAGGTATTCCATGGCGGTTGGTACGCACTAGCGATTGCGGCCGCCGGGTCCATAGTGATGGTCACTTGGAATCAAGGCACCCTGGCGGTGGGACGGCAGATTGCCGCACAAGGCGAGACGATTCATGAATTCCTCGCGCGGCTTTGGTCGGAGGTGGT
>JBILYM010000194.1:0-4516 GCA_044377725.1 Phycisphaerales bacterium | reverse complement strand
GTGCTCATGCACGCGTGGGTGGTGCTCGCGGCCGTGCCGTGTGTGCTGGTCGTCAGGGCAGATGCGGATGCGGCATCGGTGCTCGTGCCATCAGCGCCAGAGCCATCAGCGCAGGCGTCGTCAGCGCCATCGGCATCGGCGGCGCCATCACCCACACCAGCACTCGTGCCGCCGCCAGGAATTCCGCCGTCGCGCGTAGCACTACTGCAGCGACCACCCATGACGCTTGTTGCTGTACTTCGCGAAATCACGGAGCCCAAGCCGGTTCCAGTGGCGGCGGTGACGGGGCCGACTCCCGGGAGTGCCACCGAGTCCGAAGCTCTGCGCCGTTATGTACGCGGCAAGCAACGCGCAATGGACGGCCAGTACGCCCGTGCGGCCGATGATATTGACGCCGCACTGCGGCTTGACCCAAGTTCCACTGCGCTCCGAGCAACACGTGCTCGCATCGCTGGCGCCGCTGGTGATTTGCCGCGAGCCAAGGCGGAGTGGGAAGCGGTGTTGGCGCAGGATCCCGCCGATTTACAAGCACTAATTTCTGTTGGGGTGGCTGCTTTCGATGCCGGACAACCTTCGCGCACGGCAGCACTCTTGGGGGCAGCATGGATTCGCTTGCGGCTTGAAGGGTTTGCGCCAATTTCGGATGCGGGCCGCGCTGCGGTCGGTGCGGCACTTGCGCGCAGCTTGTTTCGCCTTGGTTTCGATGAAGCTGGCCTTGAAGTGGCAGCCGTTGCGCTTGCTGTTCCCGCCGAGAGTGTTGCGGAGCAGCGCGGCGATGGCATTGATGCAGCATCGCGTGCGGCCGCACAACTCGCCCTTGAATCAGGCGAGGCGGCACTGCGTGCGCATCGACCGGACGTTGCCTTTGCGTTGTTTGCGCGCAGCGTTGAACTCACTCCGCATCCGCGCACAGTTGCGCTTGCGGCGTATGCACAGTTGCTTGCGGGGGATAGTAATGGCGCGCGTGCAACGCTCGGCGTCGTTATGGACGATGGTCCGTGGCGTGATGCCGAACGCACCGCGCTTGCATCATGGCTTCTGACATCGCTCGGCGGTGATGCTCGCGCGCGGGAAACGCTGGCGCTGGCGGCGATCGCTGCGGTACCGATCGGGTCACGCGCTAGTGAAGTCACTCCCGAAGCGCACGCGCGGATCGCACGACTTATGGTGGCCGCGGGCGATCCCGATGCTGGTGCCGCAGAATTGGACTCTGCCATTGCAGACGGTGCGGTCGATCAAGCCACCCTGGAAGCAGCATTCCGCCGATCCGGCGACAGCGATGCGCCGGTCCGTGCGCACGCCGCGGTGACCGCGCACCCAGAGTGCCTGCGCGACGCCTGTCGAGCCTTGGTACGAGCGAGCAGTGATTTGCGCACATTGCGAGTAGCGATTGATGCGTTGCCTGCCGGCAGTATTCGCGAGTCGATCGCCGCCGGAGTGCTTGCCACCGTCCGTAGTCCGGGTGCTGCATGGCAACGCGCTGACGGAGTGGCTGAACGCGATCCTTCGCGTGCTCCACTGGAGGCCATGTTGCTTGCCGCAGTTTCAGCTGGCGATCCAGCGTTGGTGGCGCGTGCGGCTGCCTCGGCATCCATTGATCTTGACGTTGACGCCAGTTGGCATGCATCGCTCGCGTGTGCATTTGCTGAGACGGGGGCAACGACGGAGGCCGAGCAATCGCTCGCACGGGCTGAGTTGCTTGCAGAGTCAATGACTCGTATGCCATCCGGATTGCGTCGCTCGCTCGCTGATGCGCACGCGCTTGTTGACGGACGTGCCGCGGAAGGATCAGCGCGTGCTCGCGCCGAGGGCGCGTTGGCGCGCGGTGATGCGGTCAGCGCTGTCGCGGAACTGCTGCTGGCGCAATCCATCGATCCGGACGACGCTGCATCGCAGGCGCTATTGATCGGTTTACTGCCACGCACCGAAGGTCCGCGCGCTGTAGCGGAGTGGTTGGCGGTCCAGCTGGCGCGCAGTCCCAACGATCCATTGCTGTGGCAACCGGCAGCCATGCAGGCGGCAAGTGGCGGCCGCGCAGCGGATGCGTTGGCGCGTGTTGACGCGCGCCTAGCGTTGGATCCACAAGACACCTTAGCGCTCCCGTGGCGAGAGGCCTTGCTGCGCATCACTGGACGAAGCGCTGATGCTGCCCTCGCCGCGCGCTTTCGTATCGAATCGTTGCCTGCCGGTCCGCGCCGATCGCTTGAAGAGGCTGACAACGAACTGCAGTTTGGTAGCCCAGAATCATCGATCGATGCCCTGAGCCGATTCTATGAGAGCGCCTATCCGCCACCAACTTCTATGCGTGCGGCAGCGCTTGATATTGCGCGGCGGATTCCGGCAAAGACCTCGGGACGCGCGCAGATCATGCGGCGCATCGCTCGCGATGCCATCTTCACCGACCCTCGCGCATCGCTGGAATTCTTTGCGTTCGAAGCCCTCGGCGCTGCTTCCGATCCAGCCATGGATTCTCAAAGTGCTGCAGATGCGGTGGCGATGATCGCAGCGGAGGCCGCCGCGCTTGACACATTTCAGTATTCATCCGAGTCGTGGCGGGCGTGTGCTGATTTCTTGTTGTCGCAGCAGCAGCCACGCGCGGCCAGTGAGTTTCTGCGCGCATGCCTTGAGGATCCGTCCAATCGGACTGAGGAAGAAATTGCACTCTTAGCTCGCGCCGCGGTGGCATGCGATGCGATCGTTGGTGGCCGAGCAGGGGAATCACTGGCGCTCGCTGGCCGACTGCGCGGATTGGGCCACCATCCCTTCGGTAATTCTGATCGACCAGGATCGGAGACGGATGTGCTCAGTGGCATCCTGTCCTTGCTCGGCGATAGCGCCGGTGCAGAGTTGGTGTTGGAAGCAGGGTTGGCTATTGATCCTTCCGACGGCGCTCTTCTCAACAATTTGGGTTTCGCTCGCCTCGAGCGCGGTCTTGCGGACGCACGAACGGAGCAGCTGCTTGAGCAGGCCGTTCGGCTACGCCCTGGCGACTCCGGAACGCTCGACTCGATGGGTTGGCTTCGCTACCTGCAGGGCCGGCTAGCGGACGCCGACGGTGTTCCCGGGGCAGTTTCGCTGTTGGAACGATCGGTAGCGAGCCAGGGCAAGGCGCCCAGTGGCGTGAAGTACGACCATCTCGGCGACGCTCGGTGGCGGGCGGGTGACCACGAGGGTGCACGCCAAGCGTGGGCGGAGGCGGTCCGAATCGCCGAAGGTGGCCTCGCCCCTGAGCAGACCATTGAACTTCTGCGGGTCATGTTTCGCAAGCAGTTTGGTCTGGGAGCGATCGACGCGGCGCGGTACTACAACGCGCATGACGGGCAGGTGGCAGCCCGGGCACGCGGTAAAATCGAAGCCGTGGCCAAAGGCGTCGAGCCGGAAGTCGCGGCCTTGATGCAATCCGCTCCAGCAGTTCCCGCGACCACTCCCACCAATCCCCCCGAACTCAGGAAGCAGTAACGATCATGGCAGGGCATAGCGTCTGGAAGAACATCAAGCATCGCAAGGCGGCCGTCGATGCAAAGCGCGGCAAGATTTGGTCCAAATGCTCGCGTGCAGTGATCGTCGCGGCGCGATTGGGCGGTGCTGACCCGAAATTCAATTCGAGCCTTCGCATTGCGATCGACTCAGCGAAGGCAGCCAACATGCCGCGCGACACCATTGAAAAGGCAGTCAAGAAGGGTGCCGGAAGTGATGCCGCGGACCAATACGAGGCCGTGCGTTACGAGGGCTACGGACCGGGTGGCGTGGCGGTGATCGTTGACTGTTTGGTGGCCAACGTCAACAAGACCGCGCCGGAGATGCGGATCATGTTTGACAAGAATGGCGGAAACTTGGGTGTTCAAGGCAGCGTGACTTACAGTTTTTCCCACAAAGGGGTGGTCTTAGTTTCTGCGGAGGCCACCACTGAGGAGAAGTTGTTCGATGTGGTGCTTTCGGCGGGCGCAGAGGACGTATTGAGCGGCGAGGAGGGCTGGCAGGTCACCTGTGGGGTTGCCGATCTCGCCAAGGTTCGTGACGCGCTTGATGCCGCGGGCATTGCCGTGGAGAGCGCCAACTTCTCGTACATTCCCGTTTCCATGGTGGAGCTCGACGCCGTAACTGCAGCGCGCGTAGCAAAGCTTGTGGCAGTGCTCGAAGAGCATGACGATGTCCAGACGGTGCATGTCAACGCCGAGATCCCTGATGCCTGAAATACGCACTGATTCCGTTCGACCCCTCCGCGCCGCGTTCGCACTGCTTGCCAACCGCTACGCGCGTGCGTGCTTCGCGCTACTCACCGTGGTTGCACTGACTGGGTGCGGTCACTCGCAGGCATGTCAATTTGACGACTATCCGCGCGACGATGTCTGGGTGGCCGTGGTGCAAGCCTCGCGCGCGCCGCGTTACCCCGATTGGATTGTTGTTGAGAACAAGTTGAAGGTCGATGACGCTGCGCAACGCGTAACGGTCTATCGCGACCTGCGCCGCGACTTAGTAGAGCCAGGTCTCTCTCCGCAGCGCGAGGAGTTGCAAT
>JBILYM010000193.1:0-4518 GCA_044377725.1 Phycisphaerales bacterium | reverse complement strand
TGTTCCACTACTACGCAACGCACTTACGCATTGTGCCGCAGCCGTCATTTGTGTTTGACACGACGGGCTTCAGTGAGCAGAAGCGCAATGCAGTGTTGGCGTATCGAAGCCAGTTTGTGGACAACCCGGGCAACAGGCGTGTGGTGGATTGGCTTGACGCGGCCGGTACGTACTTCGGCAGTCGCATCGGCACCGCCAGCGCGGAGCCGTTCTTTGCACGCGAGCCCATTGGAATGACAGGACTTTCTGCGCTGGCGTGAAAGGCTCGCACGCAGCAAAGTCGGGCGGTATGCCGTGAGCGCTTCAGCGATCAGGCGAGTTTCTTGACCGTTTCCACAACGCTCTCGGCAACCCAGTGGCGCTGTGCTTCGGTGAGTTCGCCGTAGATGGGCATGGCAATCGTTTCGAGCGCGGCACGCTCCGAATGCGGGAACACGCCCTTCTGATACCCCAAGAATTTGAAGCACTCCTGCATGTGCAAGCAGAGCGGGTAGTAAATCTCGGTGCCAATCTTGCGCTTGGTGAGTTCATCGCGCACCGCGTCGCGGATACGCGCCGGTACGCGGATCACGTACTGGTTGTAGATATGACGGCCAGCAGCTGGCGCCTTCGGGAAACGAAGCGGAAGACCGCCCGCGTCCACGGGAACTGAACTGTCGGCGGCACCATGGGCGGTAAAGAATTCGTCGTACCACGCGGCATTGCGCTGGCGCGCGTTACTCCACGAATCAAGGTGCCGGAGCTTGATACTGAGCACCGCGGCCTGCAGCGCATCAAGACGCGAGTTCATGCCGATTTCTTGGTGGAAATACTTTGGCTCCATGCCGTGATTGCGTAGACGCTTCATGCGGGCCGCGTGAATATCGGAGTTGGTGGACATGATGCCACCGTCGCCAAATCCACCAAGGTTCTTGGAGGGGAAGAAGCTGTAGGTACCAATATCGCCAACGCTTCCAACGCGGCGGCCGTGCACATCTTCCGTACCGATGGCTTGCGCGCAGTCTTCAACAACCGTCAGGTTCCGCGCCTTGGCGATCGCCATAATGCTGTCGAGGTCAGCGGCTTGACCGAAGAGATGCACGGGCATCAAGCACTTCACCTTCTTGCAGCAGCCGAAGGCTTCTTCCGTTGACTTTGGGCAAATGTTGTAGGTGGTCGGGTCGATGTCCACAAAGACCGGGCGCGCACCCAGGCGATGCACGCTGCCGGCGGTGGCGAAGAATGTAAACGTCGGGAGAATCACTTCGTCGCCAGGCCCAACATCAAGCGCTTGCAGCGCAAGCAGAATGGCGTCGGAACCGTTGGCGCAACCGATCGCATGCTTGGCGTGGCAATAGGCTGCCACTTCCTTCTCAAGCTCGTCGATCTTGGGGCCACCAATGAAATACTGGCTCTCCATGACGGCCAGCACTGCGGGCTCGATCTCTGCACGGATAGTGGCGTACTGCGCTTTCAGGTCAAGAAGCGGGACAGTGACTTCACGGGCGGTCGCGGTGGTCATTCCGAGATGATACGGAGCGGCGCGCTTCGGGTCAGTGCCCAGTGCTGCCAAATCCACCCGCGCCGCGCGATGTTCCATCAAGTTCCTCAACCACGCGAACCGTCGCACGCGCTACCGGCGCCACCACCATCTGCGCGATCCGCATCCCGTGCTCCACCGTAAATGCTGCGCGCCCCAGATTCACGAGCGGCACTTTCATCTCGCCGCGGTAATCACTGTCAACAGTGCCTGGCGCATTCGGCATGCCGATTCCGTGCTTCGTGGCAAGGCCGGAGCGCGGTCGAACTTGCGCTTCAAAGCCGTGTGGAATTGCCATCGCAAATCCACATGGAATCATCGCAATGTCACCAGGCGCAAGAATCACCGGCGCTTCGATGCAGGCGTGGAGGTCGAGGCCCGCGGCGTGCTCGGTTTGGTAGGCGGGGAGCTGCGCGCCTTGGTGGAGGCGGAGGAAACGGATTTCGACGGCGTGCATGGTGCGGAGCCTAGCGCGGCGGCGGCGGCAAGGATCTCGTCGGCGTGACCTTCGGGCTTGACCTTGTCAAAGCGTGCGGCCACTTTCCCGTCGGGACCAATCAGGTAGGTGGTCCGCGCAACGCCCATGTATTTCTTGCCATACATGGATTTTTCCTGCCACGTTCCATAGGCGGTGCACAACTTTGGTGCCTTGCCAGCGGCGGGCTCGTCGGCGAGTAGCGCAAACGGCAGCTTGTATTTCTTGATGAATTTCACATGGCTCGCCGTGCCGTCCGGACTCACGCCGAGCACTTCGATACCTGCCTTGCGCAACTTCGCCCACCCATCACGGAAGGAGCATGCTTCCACGGTGCAGCCCGGCGTGTCATCCTTTGGATAAAAGTACAGCACCACGGATCGACCCTTGAATTCAGCAAGCGTTCGGAGCGTGCCGGTTTGGTCGGGAGCGGAGAAAGCGGCGGCCTTCCGGCCAGGATTTAAGAGGGGCATGGCAAGAAATGTACGCGCCAAGTCCGCTTTAGACCAGTACAAATTTCGTGGCCGCCACCAGAATCACCACTCCAAGTAACACACGCAACGTCCGCTGCGACGCGCCGCGAACGCTCCACCGCGCACCCATCCATCCACCGACGGCAACGGCCGCACACGCCCACCAGATCCAGTGCTCACACTGAATTCCCTGGGTCATCATTCCAGCCAGACCGGCAAGCGAGTTGGCCAAAATGAATGGCGCGGACACGGCCGCTGCCTCACGCGGTGTTGACCAACCCCACAAGATGAGGAGCGGTGTCAGAAAGATGCCACCGCCCACGCCAACCAGGCCGGAGAGTGCACCAATGACTGCTCCGATGGCAAGGGCCATCGGCAACGACAACGTGCGAGCTGGTCGCTGCACCGCAGGAACAAAGAGACGCACAGCAACGAACACCAGCACCACTGCCACCACTATCCGAAAGGTGCTGTCCTGCAGTGAGCGCGTCCCTCCCAGAAACGACATTGGCACCGAGGCAACAACAAACGGCATCAGTATTCGCCAACGAATCTGCCCCGCGCGAGCGAACATCACCGTGGCTACCAGCGACACCAACACGTTGAGTATCAGTGCAGTTGGACGCATCACTGTTGCGCTGATGCCAAACAAGGCCATCACCGCCAGATAGCCCGACGCACCGCCATGGCCGACACTTGCGTAGAGCGCGGCAAGGACTGCGAGCATCAGTACGAATGCTTCGATGGATCCGGGGGTCTCCATTGCATCAGAAGGTACCCCCACCGCCACCGTCCACGCGCGCAATTTGGAGCGCTGCAGTCCAGCGTGCACGGTGTGCTACCCTCACCACGCCTTGCGAACCGATGCGCCACACTCGATCGGCACTGCAAACGTGCCCGAACCGGTACGCGCCGGGAGCGGCACGGAATTCTCCGGCACGATCGCATTGCCGCAAATCAACGCGGGCAGTGCAGGAATGGAGCGGATCCCGCAGCAACCACTACCGGCGGCACCGGACGCCGTCCGGGCGGGACGGCGCATGATTGATTCGCACGGTCGCACCATCCTTGACTTGCGCATCAGTATCACCGACCGCTGCAACTTTCGATGCGTGTACTGCATGGAGCCCGATGTTCGGTTTCAACCTGCCGACCGGCTACTGACGCCACGCGAGATCGTGCGGATGGCGGGGATCGCCGAAGGGCTTGGGGTGCGCAAGATCCGGATCACCGGCGGCGAGCCGACCCTCCACCCGGAACTCGAAACGATCATTGCCGGAATCCGCAAAACAACGAGTGTGGAAATCGCAATGATCACCAACGGATCACTGCTCACGCGCCACGCCCTCGCACAATGGAAACGCGCTGGACTCGATCGAGTCACTATCAGTATCGATTCGGTGCGTGCTGATCGTTTCGCGCGGGTGACCCGCTCCACGGCCACTCCGGACGATGTGATGGCAGGTATCGACGCGTGTATCGCCGAAGGACTCACGCCACTCAAACTCAATGCGGTGCTCGTGCGTGGAGTGAATGATGACGAAGCAGTCGATCTAGCCAAACTTGCCCGGCGATTTGGCGTCGAAGTGCGATTTATTGAATACATGCCGCTCGACTCCGCGCACGCGTGGGATCGAGCGCTCATGGTGCCCGCAGCGGAGACGCGTGCCGCGATTGAGCAGAAGTTTGCGCTGCTACCAACCGGCGCCGATGATGCGCATAGCACGGCGCGCACTTACCGATTTGCTGACGGCGCACTTGGCACCGTTGGCTTCATCGCTCCGGTGAGTAGTCCGTTCTGTGGTGCATGTAGCCGCCTACGGCTGACCGCCGATGGCTTCGTTCGACCGTGCCTGTTTAGCACCACGGAATGGGGTCTTCTGCCGCTTCTCAGGAACGGGGCGAGCGACGCAGACATTGAGCAATTCTTGATTGATGTCACCTGGACAAAGTTGTCTGGGCACCAGATTTCCTCTCCAGCATTTACACAGCCAGCGCGACCCATGTCTGCCGTCGGTGGTTAGCTCAGTGGCCCAACACACCATGCATAC